>JAJYBT010000128.1 GCA_021778875.1 Acidobacteriota bacterium
ACGTCGTGCTCTACGGTGCAACAAGCGGTGAAGTCTTCCTGAACGGCATCGCAGGCGAGCGCTTCGCTGTCCGCAACTCCGGCGCCACCGCGGTTGTTGAAGGCGTAGGCGACCATGGATGCGAGTACATGACCAACGGCACCGTCGTCGTGATCGGCTCAACTGGCCGCAACTTCGCCGCCGGCATGAGTGGCGGGCGCGCCTTTGTCTATGACGACCAGGGCGACTTCTCCACGCGCCGCTGCAACAAAGTCAGCGTGGACCTGGAGCCGCTTGTGACCGCCGCAGACGTCAACGAGGTGCGCGGCCTTCTCGAGCGTCATCGCGACCTGACCGGCAGCCCCCGCGCCGCGTGGATTCTGGAACACTGGGCGGATACGCAGCCGCGCTTCATCAAGGTCTTCCCGCACGAGTACAAGCGCGTCCTTGGCGTACCGCGTGTTGAAGAGGTTTATGTAGCTCCCACAACTTCGTCGCCTCTGGTGGCGGCAACAGCAGAGGTGCAGCATGGGTAAGGTTACTGGGTTCCTGGAGATTGAGCGCGAGCAGCCTGTTCGCCGCAAGCCGGAGGAGCGCATCAAGGACTGGTTTGAAATCTACCAGCCATTCCCCGAAGAACAGCAGCGCGAGCAAGGCGCTCGCTGCATGGACTGCGGCGTCCCGTTTTGCCACACGGGCTGCCCGGTCAACAATCTCATCCCCGACTGGAACGATCTTGTCTACAACGACCGTTGGGAGAGCGCAATCAGGCAGCTGCACGCAACCAATAACTTCCCTGAGTTCACCGGCCGCATCTGCCCCGCGCCCTGCGAAGCCGCGTGCGTGCTGGGCATCAACCTGCCGCCGGTCTCCATCAAGCTCATCGAGAAAAGCATCGTGGAGCGTGCGTGGGATGAGGGCTGGATTCATCCCGAGCCGCCCGAGCAAAACACCGGCAAGCGTGTCGCAGTCGTGGGCAGCGGCCCAGCCGGCCTGGCTGCTGCGCAGCAGTTGCGCCGCGCCGGACACTCCGTCACCGTGTACGAAAAGAACGACCGCATAGGTGGCCTGCTGCGTTACGGCATTCCCAACTTCAAGCTGGAAAAGCACGTCATCGACCGCCGCATCCAGCAAATGCGCGCCGAGGGAGTCACGTTTGTAACCAACGCGCATGTGGGCGTCAATGTTCCCGTTGAAGCACTCACAGAGCACTACGACGCCATTTTGCTCTGCGGAGGATCAGAGCAGCCGCGCGACCTCAAGATTCCCGGTCGCGAGCTCAAGGGCATTCACTTTGCCATGGAGTTCCTGCCGCAGCAGAACCATCGCTGCGAGGGCGATTTCGTCGATCCCACCACCGCCATCTCGGCTGAAGGCAAACGCGTGCTCATCATCGGCGGTGGAGACACCGGCGCCGACTGTCTAGGCACAAGCCATCGTCAGGGCGCAAAAAGCGTGCATCAGTTTGAAATCATGCCCAAGCCGCCTGAGTCGCGCGCTGGCTCGACGCCATGGCCCCTTTGGCCTTTGCAATTGCGCACTGAAAGCTCACACGAAGAAGGCGGCATGCGCGACTGGAGCATCAACAGCATCAAATTCACCGGAGACGCGAACGGCAACGTCAAGCAATTGCATGCCCTGCGCGTGGGCCCGCCGCCGAAGTTCGAGCCGATTGCGGATTCCGAATTCACGCTTGATGTCGATCTTGTCCTGCTGGCGATGGGCTTCCTCGGCCCGCTCAGGAACGGCATGCTTGAGCAGTTGGGCGTTGCGCTCGATCAGCGCGGCAATGTGGCCACTACCGAATTCAAGACTTCCGTCGATGGCATTTTTGCCGCCGGCGATATGCGTCGTGGTCAGTCGCTGGTGGTCTGGGCCATCTCAGAGGGACGCAAGGCTGCCTCTGCAGTAGACCGCTACCTGGCGGAGAAGGAAGCCCCCGCGCCGCATCTCCATCGCATCAACGCTTAGTGAAGGTACATAGACCCCCGCATCGGGCGCAGCAAAAAGCTGCCTCCCGATGCAGGGGCAGCTTACGCATTCTTTCCTTCCTCATTTCCCTCGCAGCAAGCGCACAGCTCTATTGCCACTGCCGGCCATCAAGGCTCGCATGCGGTCATCGCCGGCACACGAACACATGACAATAGACTCTCCTCCCGCTGTAACGTGATAGCCCTCACTACCAATTTCTCTGTTTTCAGACCACAATGGCTCCGGCGCGCGCATCATAGTGCGTACGGACTCAACATCCCGCAAGATGTAGAGATCAACTGGAGCCTGCTATGGAATCGGACCCTTCTCCCCATGCTTCTGTGATGGAAGCTCTGACCGAGATCGCGCTCAACCTGCGATGGTCCTGGAATCATGCCGCGGATGAGCTGTGGAGCCACCTCGATCCGGAGTTGTGGGAACTCACGCGCAATCCCTGGGTCATGTTGCAGACCTTGTCTCAGGAAAAGCTGAATACCCTGATGTCCGACGAGAAATTCAGGGTAAGAATTGACGAGATCGCCAGCAGACGCGAGTGGCGCGAGCATTCTTCAAGCTGGTTCCAGCGCACCTATAGCCAGCCTCCCTTCAATCGAGTGGCCTACTTCAGCATGGAGTTCATGTTGAGCGATGCGCTGCCAATTTATTCCGGTGGTCTGGGCAATGTGGCCGGCGATCAGCTCAAAGCCGCCAGCGACCTTGGCGTTCCAGTCGTGGGCGTGGGCCTGCTGTATCAGGTCGGTTATTTCCGTCAGCGCATCGACGCTGAGGGGCGGCAGCATGTGTTGTATCCCTTCAACGACCCCGGACAACTTCCCATCCGGCCGGTTCGCCAGGAAAGTGGCGAATGGCTGCGGATCAAACTCAACCTTCCTGGTTTCCGCCTGTGGGTTCGTGCCTGGCAAGTGGAAGCTGGACGGACAAAACTTTACCTGCTTGACACCAACGACCCTGCGAATCTTCCGGAACACCGCGGCATCACTAGTGAACTCTACGGCGGCGGACCGGAGTTGCGCATCACGCAGGAACAGGTGTTGGGCATCGCGGGATGGCGCCTGCTCTGCGCACTTGGCATTCGCCCCGATGTCTGCCATCTCAATGAGGGCCATGCTGCCTTCGTTGTGCTGGAGAGAGCCCGCGACTACATGGAGCATGCGAACGTGCCGTTCGATACTGCACTTACCATCACCCGGGCCGGCAACCTCTTCACGACCCACACACCGGTCGAGGCGGGCTTTGACCGGTTTGCTCCTGGCCTGGTGGAGGGGAATTTCAGGCGCTATGCACAGGAATCCCTGAAAATTCCAATGCACGACCTTCTGGCGCTTGGCAGGCAGGATCCCTACGACGAAACCGAACCCTTCAGCATGGCCCTGCTGGCCATGCGAGGTAGCGGAGCCGTCAATGGCGTGAGCCGCCTGCATGGCCAGGTTAGCCGCCAGCTCTTCAAGAACATCTTCCCACGGTGGCCCGTGGAAGATGTCCCTGTAAGTCATGTCACCAACGGGGTTCACATTCCCATCTGGGACTCCGATGAAGCCGACAGGCTTTGGACGGAAGCCTGTGGACGGCAACGCTGGGACGGCGATCCACAAGCGATTGCAGAGTGCATGCGGCGCCTCTCAGATGAGCGCCTGTGGAGAATGCGCAGAGCCTCACGCGAGAATCTCGTCCAATTCATCCGTGCGCGACTGTCCCGCCAGATTGCCGGTCATGGAGCAACTGAAGAAGAGATTGAAGAGACGCAGCGCATCTTTGAGCCCGACGCGCTCACCTTGGGCTTCGCCCGCCGATTCGCCCCTTACAAACGGCCCAATCTCTTGCTTCACAATCCCGACCGCCTGCTGGCCATCCTCACTAATCAGCAGTGTCCGGTCCAGCTCGTGATCGCCGGAAAGGCGCATCCCCAGGATGCCCGGGGTCAGGAGATGATCCGGCGCTGGATCGACTTCATCCGTCACACGCCGGCGCGTTCACAGGTCGTCTTCCTGGCCGACTACGACATGCACATGGCCGAACACCTGGTACAGGGCGTTGATCTGTGGATCAATACTCCGCGTCGCCCCTGGGAAGCATGCGGCACCAGCGGCATGAAGGTGCTGGTGAACGGTGGACTCAACCTCTCCGAGCTGGACGGCTGGTGGGCAGAGGCCTATTCGCCCGAGGTGGGGTGGGCCCTCGGCGATGGCGCCGAGCACGGCGAGGATCCCGCCTGGGATGCCGCAGAGGCCGAGGAACTCTATACGATCCTCGAACAGGAGGTAATTCCGGGATTCTACAACCGCGATGAATCCGGCGTGCCCGGTGGCTGGACACGGCGCATCCGTGAAAGCCTTGCTCGCCTCACTCCCGTATTTTCCGCCACAAGGTGTGTGCGCGAATACACCGAGAAGCACTATGTACCTTTGGCCGCGTCCTATCAGCGACGAAGTGCCGAAAGGCGCGAGACGGCCGAAAGCCTGCTCCGCTGGCGCCGCCAGCTCTGCGATCACTGGCCCAGACTGCGGTTCGGCTCTGTCCGCGTCGATTCAGAGGGGGGCCTGCATCACTTTCAGGTCCAGGTCTACCTCAATGAAATTGACCCCGACGGGGTGCGGGTGGAGCTGTATGCCCAGGCCATCAACGGCGGCGAACCCGTACGCCTCATCATGACGAGGGGAGAGTCGCTGGTGGGCGAAAGTGCCTGGCGCTATTCGGCCTCAGTCAGCGCTGACCGGCCCGCATCCGAGTTTACGCCCAGGGTCGTGCCCTTTCACCCCGAGGCGTCTGTGCCCCTCGAATCATCGCATATCCTCTGGTACCGGTAATCGCCCAAGCTGGCCGCACACGGCTTCCCTTCCGGATTACGTGCGGTCAGCTCGCTCATCCACCTTTATATCAGCATCTTATCGAATCGAACGAACAACTGAGACGCCGTCCAAAATCGCCTTCGGCTGCTTGCACAACATGAGGTTGGCAGCCAAAATCCGGGGTGGTGCGCAGCTTGCCGGTCCCCCGGCCACGCCCTGAACAAGCCTGGTTCCTCTGCCAATACTTTCAGCCTGTAGAACGAGTACATCTCTAGTAGAATCAATATGTCGATGGAAGGCATTGCCGGGGATGCCTTCACCGCGCGGGAAGCGATTTATCAGGAATTCAAAATTGCCAGGCATCATCAAAGATTGGGGAGCAGAGACGACCTTTCTGGCGGATTTGCATCCAAGCAAGATAGAGGCAAGTATCGTGCGGCGATGAACAACCGTGCTGCATTTGTCATGCTTGGCGCCCCAATGCACAAACAGAATGATCTACTCGTCTAAAAACCGGGTTGGTTCTTTGCGGCTCGTCCTGAGTCTGGCAGGTCTGGCCATTTTTGTCTTTTTGTGGGGGCTCGGATACAAATTGTCTCGTTATGAGCCTCCGCAGGCGAACTTTCACCAGATTCCGAGGGCTAAACTCCTGTCGGAAGATGAGCGCCCGAGTTTCGCATCGGTTTCTGTCGTTCCGGGAAGAGCCGCAAAGGCCATCCGTGCTACACGCGGAGTCCCCACAAGCGCATTTCTCCTCTTCCTGTTGACTTTCACCACGTTTGCTGAACTCCACAAAGAACTGCGAATCAGGGAGAGCTGCCAGCCAAGGCGAATGGGTTGCTCCGCAAGCCTGAGCGCCTTTCTCTTCCGTCCCCCCCCTTTCCCAGTCCTTTGCTGAAACCGGGACATTCGAACCCTGATGGCTCCAGCCACATCGTACACGTCGGCGACGATATGGCTTCATCCCTTCAATCTTGCATTGCCATCGATCCCATGCCGGCCAGAAACTTACTCATAGGTGCAATAGAAAAATGTGGAAGCGATTCTCTTTCCTCCTTCTCGCGGGATTGGCCTCAGTCGCAGCGTTGGGTGCTGTTGCATGCGGTTCCAAAGCCACCGGTTCCAAAGCACAGGCGGCTGAGGTGCCGTCGGCTTCGGTTGCTGCTGTCACGCGAGGCTCAATCGTGCACACGCTGAATCTGGCTGGGCAGTTCCAGCCCTACCAGGTCGTGGATGTGCACGCCAAGGTGTCCGGATACATCAGGGCCATTTATGTCGATATCGGCGACAAAGTGCGTCAGGGCCAGGTGCTGGCAGTTCTGGAAGTGCCTGAGTTGAGCGCCCAGTTGAAAGGAACTGTCGCCGATTTTGCGCAGAGCAAGGATGAGATTGTTCGCGCCGAGCACGAAGTAGCTCGCGCTCAATCGGTGCATGCCGCCCTGCATGCCGACTACACCAGGCTTAAACTGGCGTCACAGGCCCAGCCCGGCTTGATTGCCGAACAGGAACTGGATGACGCACAGGCAAAGGATCTGGCGGCGGAGGCGCAGATTGACGCTGCCAAGTCCGCACTGTCCGCGGCCAAACAAAAGTCAGCGGCTTCCAGCGCCAACCACGACCGCGTAAGCGCGCTGGAGGCCTACACCAAGGTCACGGCGCCGCTCGATGGCGTCATCATCTGGCGGTATGCCGACACTGGAGCGTTGATTCAATCGGGCACGTCTTCCGATACGCAGTCATTGCCCATTGTGAAGCTCTCTCAAAGCGGCCTGCTTCGCCTCCGCCTGCCGGTACCTGAAGACGCCGTTTCCTACATCCATGAAGGAGCCACCGTAAATGTGCGCGTCGACGCAGTTCACCGCACCTTTGCGGGCAAGGTCGTTCGCTTCACGCGCAATATCAGTCTGGCAACTCGCACCATGGAAACGGAAATCGATGTCGAAAACAAGGACTTGTCGCTGACGCCGGGCATGTACGCCAACACCGCGATTCAGCTGGAGCAGCACAACAATGTCCTCACGATCCCCGAGCCTGCGCTCCTCCAGGATGGAAACAAGGCAACAGTCATGGTCGTCGATGCCGACCATCGTGTGCAGATACGCAATGTCTCGGTCGGCCTGCAGGGATCGGAT
>JAJYBT010000129.1 GCA_021778875.1 Acidobacteriota bacterium
GTTCATCCTGACCGATCCTGCGGCAATGGCCTCGAAGGCAGCCATTGCCAACACGGTGCGCGGTCCCTACATCGCCATTGCGGCCGGGCTGCTGATTCTTGGCATTGCCGTCACCTTCATGCACCTGCCCCACATTGCGCACACGCAGGAGTTCCGGCCGGGAAAAGAGGGCGATGCCGTGCTGAGCCGGAGCATCTGGAGCTATCGGCACACGGTTCTCGGCGCGGTGGGCATCTTTCTGTACGTGGGCGTGGAAGTGGGTCTGGCTTCGATTGCCGTGAACTACTTCAAGACGCAGGGCGTGGACAGCGCGAAGACGGCTTCCTTCCTGGTGTCGCTCTACTGGGCCGGAGCGCTGGTGGGCCGCTTGCTCGGGTCGTGGGTGCTGACGAAGATCAAGTCCGGGAAACTGCTGGGCGGCTTTGGCTTTGCTGCGGCGCTTCTGCTGGCTGTCTCCATGGGCAGCAGCGGCCAGGTGGCCATTTGGACGCTGGTGCTGTGCGGCTTCTTCAACTCCATCATGTTCCCCAACATCTTTGCCCTTGGCATCGCGGGTCTGGGTCCGATGACGAGCAAAGGCTCGGGGCTGATTATGACGGCGGTCGTCGGCGGAGCGGTGATTCCCTTCCTGATTGGCGTGGCTGCCGACAAGATGGGAATTCAGCGCGCCTTTGTGATTCCCATCCTCTGCTATCTCTTCATTGCCTACTACGGGCTGTGGGGATCCAAACCTGCGCGGACTGTAACGGCGTAGGCTGGTTGCTGTAAGCAGTTGATTGAAGGCCCTCCGGCCACTCGCCGGAGGGCCTTCGCATGTGTGCGCGCCAGGACCAACCAGACATTATCTTCCGCGCATCGAACAGCTTATGGTTTGTCTGCATCCGCTTGCGCTCTTTTTCGTCTAATAGAAAGCTACCGGCATCTTCCAGGCACCCCACCAGGGGCGCGCGGCAACGCACGCATGGGTCAGGGAAAGGCCAGTCCGCTCCAGACATTTTTGCGGGTGAGTGTGTCCCGTGGCTGCACCATACTTTATGGAGGCATTTTGCGTCTTTTCCTTACTTTCGTACTCATCCTGACGACCACATCTGCGCTTGCCCAGCGAGAGAATGATTCGTCTTTTCTGCCGGATGCTCCCGGCGCGCAGGTTCTCGCAACCAATGCGCCCATGGCTGAGGTCCAGTCCGGCCCGGCAGCTTTACCGGGCTCCCCTGCGCTGCAGAACCCCGCGGTTCCGGCGTCGAAGCAGCAACCCAAGCGCATTCTCGGCTTCATGCCCAACTACCGCGCGGTCAGCGCGGGAGCCATTCCGCCGCCACCCACGCCCAGGGAGGCATTCAAGCTGGCGGGGCAGAACAGCTTTGATTATTCGTCCTTTCTCTTTGTGGGTATCACGTCACTGCTGGCCAAAGGAACGGATGCGCATCCGCAACTGGGCAAAGGTCCGGAGGGACTGTGGGCCTACACCTGGCGCGGCTTTATCGACAAGACGGACGGCAACTACCTGGTCATCTTTGCCCTGCCGACGGTGTTTCACGAGGACGAGCGCTACTTCGCCAAGGGCGAAGGCGGCGTGTGGAAGCGGGGCATCTATGCCGGTTCCCGCGTGCTGATCACGCCGAACTACCACGGGCACAACACCTTCAACGCGTCGGAGGTGCTGGGCCGCGGCATCGCCCAGGGCATCTCGCTTTCCTACTACCCCAGCTCAGACCGGAACGTGGGCGACCTTGCGGAGAAATATGGCTACGCCATCGGGCGCGATGCCCTCACGAACGTCTTTCGCGAGTTCTGGCCCGACATCGCCACGCACGTGCTGCACAGGCACCCATAACTCCAGGGCCGTACAGGCTGCACGCTGATTCAGGCCACCTGCGGCACGAGTAAATTCGCGTCCTGACACGGGACCTTGCCAGAGGCGAGTTTCTCCGCAGCCTCCGGAGCCGTCTCACGTTGTGACAAATGGCGGCCACTCACCTGCTATTTGCCTTGGCCGGGGAACGGGCGCGATACTGCTGAACGCGAAGTAAATCGCTTCATCTTTGTCGCCAACGGAGGCCCAGACGTGTTCCAGGACTTGTTCCAGGACGTGTTCAAGAAATCAATCAACATGTGTGCGCTGCTGAGTGTGGCGTTGCTTTGTGCCGCTGCTCCCGGAGCGCTGGCGAAGACCGCGCCTGAAGACGGCTCGGGCGCGTATGCAACCGGCACGTACCGCAACCTGTTTGCGGAAGACGGCCACTCCGCCCGCGACATTCAGGCCAAAATCGACACTGCCTACCAGCAGCTCTTCCACGGCGACCCGCAGACGCAGGCCATTGCCTTTGCGGCGGGCAGCAATGCGAACGGCCCGCTGATGTACCTGACCGACTGGGCCAACCACGATGTGCGCACCGAGGGCATGTCCTACGGGATGATGATCACGGTGCAGTTGAACAAGAAGGCCGAATTCGATGCGCTGTGGAACTGGGCCAAAACGTACATGTACATCAGCGACCCGAAAGCGCCGAGTTATGAGTTCTTCGCGTGGTCGTGCAAGACAGACGGGACGCACAACTCAGAGGGCGCGGCGCCGGACGGGGAATCATATTTCGCGATGGCGCTTCTGTTTGCATCGAACCGCTGGGGCGACGGCAAGGGCATCTATGACTACCATGCCGAGGCGGACAAGCTGCTGAGCGCCATGGTGCATCGGGCGGTGATCTCGACGCCGGGCAAGTATGGGCCGCACACAGTGGGACCGATGGTGAATCGTGATCCGCCGATGATTCTGTTTGTGCCGGAGGTGATGCCGCAGCCATTCACCGACCCCTCGTATCATCTGCCGGCTTTCTACGAGTTGTGGTCGCGCTGGGGTCCGAAAGAGGACCGCGCGTTCTGGGCTCGCGCCGCCGAGGTGAGTCGCGATTTTTTTGTGAAGACCACGCATCCGAAGACGGGCCTCGCGCCCAGCTATGCGAACTTTGACGGCACGCCGCACCCGACGCGATCCCCGCAATCGAGCGAGTTTGGCTATGACGCCTGGCGCACGGCGAGCAACTGGTCAGTGGACTGGTCGTGGTGGGGCAAGGCTCCTGCCGAGCAGGAACTGAGCGACCGCATCCAGGGCTTCTTTGCTTCGCAGGGCATCAGCGACTACGGGCCGGTGTACACGCTGGACGGCAAGCTGCTGGGCGCCACGCCGGGCCTCACGCATGAGGATCATCCGACCGGGCTTGCCGGCACGAATGCTGTAGCGGGCCTGGCGGCCACGGACCGCGCGCGGGCGAAGCAGTTCACCGAGGCGCTGTGGAACGCGCCCATTCCGTCCGGGCAGAGCCGCTACTACGACGGCATGCTCTACCTGATGAGCCTGATGCACCTCAGCGGCGAGTTCCGCATCTGGGGGCTGCAGTAGCGGGAAGCTGCGGCCGCTTGCTTACCACTGCACGCCGGGGTAGAGGCTGGGCAGGCGGCTCACGTGGAACTGATCCGCGCCTGTCGTGGAACCCTGCCATATGACGTGAGACGCCTGCGAATCCATTTCCTGCACGATCGCGCCGTTGTGGGCCGCACAGAAATCGACGTGGATGTCGCCATTGGGCAGCAGATCCGCGTTGCCGCCAAAGAAGCTGTAATAGCTGGGCGGCGGCATGTAATGCGTCACCATGGTTGCCGTCATATCCGTCTCGTTCAACTGCAGCACGGGCATCGACGAGTAGCACTGCGCGGAGGGCGTGGCGGACGGCCTGCAATACACCTGTCCGGTGGGCGGCGGAAAGACACGATCATTGCCGTTATCCATCAGGCCAATGCGAAAGACGCCGGTGGTGTTGGGCGTGAAGTAACTCATGCCATGCTGCGCATAGAACCAGTCCGTGGGGTCCACGGCTCCCACCAGCTTGAAGTCTCCCTGGTAGCCCAGATGCCAAAGCACCTTGCCTGAGCCCGCGCCGTCAAGATACTCAATCTTGATGATCCAGTTCTGGTGCCGCAAGGAGAGCAGCAGATTATGGTCGTCGCTCGAATACAGCAGGTCATTCGAGTGCGTCCAGTCCGGGAAGTTCATTGGATGGCGGTTGATGTCGAGATGGTCAAAGGTGTTCCACACCCACACAGGATTGGAGTTCTGATCCACATCGATGACTGCATCGCCGGTCACCGTGGTGGTCCCGGCATACCCGGGCAGATTGGTGTAGTCCTTTGCGTAACTCGCCAGCATGATCCAATGCCCGTTAGGCAGCGCAATCACGCTGTGGTGGAAGCTCTTCAACTGGTAGAGATTGCCTTGCGCATCGCGCAGGTTGGAGGCTGCCAGCTTCTGGTTCAAGCCGTCCATGGTCACGGAGCGGATGGTGTCGCCCATCAGGTTGATTTCGCGCACTTCATTGATGAGGCCGGGGATTTGCCCGACAGTCAGCGACGACAGATAGGAGATGACCATCAGGAAATCGCCGTTGGGCAGAAGCTGAATCCCCTGCAGCAGATCCTGACTCGTGCCCTGGTAGGTGTAGGTCCAGATGACGTTCCCCTGGAGGTCGGTGGCAAATGCGGGCGCCAGGGTCTGCGGGATGAGCGTATTCCACATCTCGATTCCCGGTTGCGGCGTTCCTCCGCCCGGGGTGGAGATGGTGGCGGGCGAGGTCACAGGCGGCGTGCCCGTTGTGCAGGTTTGATCGGGATCGGTATAGGTTGCGCCGTTGTCGAGCGTGACCTGAGCGCGCATGTGATAGAGCGTCTGGGCCAACATGCCGGCGACGAAGACTTCAACATCGCCGCCATTGGATGTGGGCGCTGCGACCTTCCATGTTTCCAGGCCGTAGTCGGTGGTTTTGCCGAACTCAATAAAAGCCTTGCCGGGGGCGGGCAGGTAAATCTTGTAGAGCGCAACCTGGGGATTCTTGGTGACGCCGGGACAGAATGCAAAACCGGGCTTGATAATCGACACCACCGCCGTGGCGTAGTTCTGCTTGGGCGAGGAGACCAGCACCGCGCTGACCGTGACGTTCTCGCTCTGCGTAATCTGCGCCGGGGCGGTGTAGTTCCCTGTGCCGTCCACCGTGCCAATGGTGGCGTTGCCGCCCGCCGTGCTGTTCACAAACCAAAGCAACTGGCCACCGCCGCCGCTGACGGTTGCCGTGAACTTGACCTTCTGGCCGGGCGCGATGGCGACATACTGCGGCGAGATGGTGACTGACCCGTTCTGCGTCGCGATCGGCGGCCCGCCGGTGGGCGGACTTTGAGGTGCAAAGAGGCCCGCCTCGGGCGTGAACCCGCACCCTTGAAGCAGAATCACGAAGACAAGGCTGAGCAAAGCAGCAACGAAAACCGCCGTCGAACGACACGCCGGGCGCATGGTCTGCGCGGGCAGGTGACGCGGTTGGGAAACATGACCGAGGAAACAGCTCATCTGGCACTCTCAATGCACGCGAGGCAACTTCCAGAAACGCAGGTGAGAAGGGCGTCCGTCTTGCGCCGCGCTCTAAGGAGCCGCCAGCTGGCGCCATTGGGTTGAGAGCCGGCCCTGATGCTTCCCGGTCCCGTATTCATCCACAGCAGTCCGCAATAAGTTGATGCTAATACGCTCGGCCTGCCAGGGGCAATCGGCCGTCGGCGATGCCGCGCGCTGCACGGAACGTCAGAACCGGTATCCGGGCTTGAGTTCACAGCGATAGACCGAGGACTTCTGCGCCTCTGTGTTGGTTCTGACAACGCACGTGGCCCAGCTAAGGTAAAGCTCCGGGCCGAGAGGAAAAACCATCGGGGCGCCATCAATCTCCGCCTCGATGCTTACGCCCTCCTCCGTCGTGGGAAGCGTAAAGTTCAGCGTGTCGTCGTAGATGACGGGGTACGACCTGCGCACGCTTGAATCAATCGAGGTGCGGAAGACCTCGGCCTCAAGCAGAAACGTGGTGGTGTCTGACCAGTCCAATGCCGAAGCGGTCACGGTGCGGCCGCCGTGCTGGAAGCCGCTCGCGTCAATCCGCGTAAAGGGGCAGGGGCCGGCGATGCAGGAGGCTCTCACGTTGCGAAATTCATTGCCGTGGCCGGCGTCCAGCGTGGTGGAACCGGTCGCGGCCTTCCAGTTTCTGTCAGGCGAACAGAGAGACTGGCCGTTGCAGGGCACATTGCCCTGATTCACAACCTGAAAAACCCGGACAGCACTGCCGATGTTCTCCTCCTTCTGGGAGTTCACCGTGTACCTGACCCGGATGTTGGAGACAACGGAAGCCGGGTGGCCGCTATCGCTGCTGACGCGAGCTGCAACGGGCTCCATGGCCGCTACGTACACGTGTTTGGATGCTTTGCGAAAGCCAATCTCTGTTTGCAGGTCGAGAGGCCGGTAATCCGGATGCCGGAAACTGATGTTCACTGTCTGCTTCGGCCATACGCCCGCGCCAAAGGTGAGAATGAAATATCCTGAAGCGTCGGACCGGGCGGTGACTCGGGTCACGCCGTCGAATGCCGTAACCTCCGCATCTGCAATCGGCACTTGTCGTCGGGCGTCGTTGTCGCGGCGAATCACCGCGCCTTGTATTGTGATCGATCTCGGCTGCCAGCGGTGCGTGCGCATCAGAAACGTGACAATTAATGCAGCCGCCACCGCGCCGGCGCCAGCCCAGATCGCAACTACTTTCCAATTCATTGATCTTCCATCCGCCTATACTCCATTCTGACGCGTCGGAGCCCCATTGGTCTGTACGGCGGCTAGCTATCCTGATGCGATTTTTTGCATCTAATCCGTCATGGAGCAGGTCATTTCAGGACGTGCTGAGGCCCAGACCGCTAGGATAGGAACTGTGAAATTCATTCCACGAGCAAGGCGGAATGCACATCCGTAAAGTGACCGAACCAGCCAAAGGAACCCAATCTCGCCGCCAATTGCTGCGCCAGATGGCGTGTCTCTCC
>JAJYBT010000130.1 GCA_021778875.1 Acidobacteriota bacterium
CGGTGAGCCTGGCCGGCAAGTCCGTGGGCACGGCCAACTACCACCTGACGCCCAGCGGCAGCGGCTACAACTCCACCTCGCTGGTGCGCATTGACATGAAGGGCCTGAGCTACGCCTTTTCGAAGACGGAGCAGCTCTCGCGCGCGAGCCAGTTGCAGCATGTGGAGCTGAGCGCCACCGTCAACGATTCCGCGGTGAACGTGACCGCCGCGCCCGACTCGGCGCAGTTTCTGCTGAACATGTCGGCCAACGGGCGCAGCAGCACCACGCGGCTGGCCAGGCAGCCCGGCGCGGTCTTCATGCCCGACTTCGATCCCGGCGCGTTTCAAACCCTGCTGAACCTGGCCCAGGCCACCAACAACCGCGACCTGTATGTCATCATCCCCAAGAATCAGGGCTCCCTTGTGCCCGTGGAACTGGCCACCTATGCCGATGAGCAGGGCACGCTGAATGGCCAGACCGTTACGGTGCATCACCTGGTGGCCACCATTTCCGGGTCGCTGACGGACCTTTTTGCCGGGCAGGACAACCAGCTTTTGCAGGCCGAGCTGCCGCAGGAGGGCTTTGCGATCATCCGCAACGGATTTGTGCTGAAGCCGCCGGCCAAGCCCCTTGCGCCACCCGCGCCTCCACCGGGCGTGAACCAGCAGCCGGGCGCAGCGCAGCCAGCTCAGGCGCCTGCCCGCTAGCCGCACGTTCAGAGATGCCGTATCGCGAAGCCGCAAAGCCCGAGCCGGTGCGACCGGCAGGAGCTGCCGACCTTCCCCTAGACTCACAGAGGCCACGCCTTCTCTGAAAATGCCGTGAGATCGCGCGGCCCTCAGCCGGGAGCGGGCCCTTAGAGAGACTGTTACGAAACTGTTTGACTCAGGTGAAGCCCACCGCTGACTATTCGAATACGTCAAACTTCTTCTTAGGAGTTGCGAATGCACACAACGCGCCGCACCCTGCTTCGTCGTTCTATTTTTGCGGCGCCACTCCTTTCTGCGGATCTATTCGCTCCGCTGCCTACCGCAGCTGAGGTCTCCTCATCTTCCGAGCAGTGGTACTGGTATCCGTTCCACAACCTCACTATAAAGGCCACCAGTTCCGATACGGGAAACACTACCGCGTGGATGCTGACCGAAAGCGCTTCCCATCAGGGCGTACCCTTGCACAAGCATCTGTACGAGGATGAGTCTTTCTTCGTTGTAAGCGGCATCTTCGAAATCACTGTCGGCGATAAGACCACCACCGGCGGCCCAGGGACTTATGCATATGGCCCCCGCAACGTTCCCCACCAATGGACGAACATGGGCTTGGGTCGCGGACAATTGCTCAACGTCTACACACCCGGCGGCATCGACAAGTTCTTCCTGGCCGTTGGCATACCTATTCACTCGCCCACCGAGCAGCCTCAAGTTGATCTCGCCGCCTACGATGCGCGTACCAAACCGCTCCGCGAGAAGACGGGAATCATCCGTCTCGGTCCCCCTAAATACCCCTAGCCGCCATAGACTACTCGATTGAATTCACGACTCCTAGTGGCTTGCCGGACCTCTGAAGAGCATCAGCCGGAGCATTCACGACCGTCTACGGTCTCCTAAATTGAGTTTCGTAACGACCCCTTACACCGCCCGCCCCGCCGCCACCGCCGAGGCCCATGCCCACTGGAAGTTGAATCCGCCCAGGTGGCCGGTCACATCCACCGCCTCGCCAATAAAGAACAACCCCGGCACGGCGCGCGCCTGCATGGTCCGCGCGTGCAGGCCATCGGTATCCACGCCCCCGGCGGTCACTTCGGCCTTCTCAAAGCCCTCAGTGCCCGTGGGGTGAAAGGCCCAGCGGTGCAGTGTCCGCTCGCAGGCCTCAAGGGCCGCGTTGGACCAGCCGCGCGGCGCACCCGCCTCCGCCATAAACGCCGCCAGCCGCTGCGGCAGCACCGCGCGCAAAGCCTGACGGAGGGCTGCGGCATCCCGCCGCGCGCCCGGCAGCAGCAGCGGCCCCAGCACCTCCGCGCCAGGCGCGAAATCCACCACCAGCGGCTCGCCGGCCCGCCAGTAGCTGGAGGCCTGCAAAATCGCCGGTCCGCTTAACCCCCGGTGCGTGACCAGCAGCTTCTCCCTGAAGCGCGGCCCGACGCCCGCCTGGGCTGCTACGTCTGCCGAGACGCCGGCCAACGCCGCCCACCCGGCCTTTTGCTCCAGCACGAGCGGCACCAGCGCGGGACGCGGCGCAACCACGCCCAGACCGAACTGCCGCGCCAGCTCGTATCCAAACCCCGTGGCCCCCAGCCTGGGAATGGAAAGGCCGCCGGTGGCCACCACCAGCGCCGCAGCCTCGAATTCACCGTGGGACGATGCAACATCGAATCCGCTGCTGTCGCGCTCGACGGCGATGCCGCGCGCGTTGAGGACGAGTTCCACGGCGCCCCGCTCGCACTCGGCCAGCAGCATATTCAGGATTTCCCGCGCCGAGTGGTCGCAGAAGAGCTGCCCGAGCGTCTTTTCGTGCCAGGGGATTCCGTAGCGCTCGACGAGCTCGATAAAGTGGCGCGGCTGATAGAGCGCCAGAGCCGACTTGGCGAAGTGCGGATTGCCGGAGAGAAAGCGATCCGGCGCGCAGTGCAGGTTGGTGAAGTTGCAGCGTCCGCCACCGGAGATGAGAATCTTGCGGCCCGGCTGCGCACTGTGGTCCAGCAGGGCCACGCGCCGCCCGCGCTGCGCGGCCACCGCGGCGCACATGAGTCCGGCCGCGCCTGCGCCGATTACAACCACGTCAAATTGGCGCGGGCTGGAGTTCATGGTCCTCTCCAGCATAGCGGCAGCAAGGGAGACGATCAGTTGGCGGCTGGTCTGGGACGGGCCGGGGGTTCCTTCAGGACGGCTGCGGCCTTGCGGTCGTTTGGCCGCTCCATGCCCTGCGCGGTCTGCGCCATGAGCAGATGCTGCTCCATCAGGCGGCGCGCGTCCTGCGGCCTGCGCGAGCGAATGGCGCGATAGATTTCGCGATGCATCTCCGCCGATTCGCGCAGATCGACGGCGCGCTCCACCGTCTTGCGGCGCTTGTCATACATGGACGAGGTGACCGTTTCCATGATGGCGGCGAGAATGGGATTTCCTGAAGCCTGCGCAATGATGCGATGAAACAGCACGTCGTGGATCAGGTAGTCGGTCGGGTTCTCCACGGCGGCAAACATCTCGGCCACTTCCTCGGCAAGCGCCGCGTGATGCTCTTCCTTGCTGCGCTCGGCGGCCAGAGCGGCCAGGTTGCTCTCAAGAATGATGCGCGCCTCAAACATCTGCCAGGACTGGAAGCCGTGGAGCGCGCCCATGAAGCTGAGCGAGGCCTTGCCCAGGTCCGGTGGCCCCTCGGCGACAAACGTGCCGATGCCGTGGCGGATCTTCATGACGCCCATGGCGGCCAGGTATCCGATGCCCGTGCGCAGGCTTGCGCGGCTGATCTTGAGGGTGCGCGACAACTCGCGCTCGGGGGGGAGCTTATCGCCCGCCTGCAGCGTACCACTCTCGATGAGAGAGCGTACGTGGTTGACCACTTGCATGGTCCGGTGGGTTTCGGGCAGATCCTGTTTCCCCCGTGGCATAGACAGCGGACGCTTTCCTGTAAATCTTTCCTGAGATTGAGGAACACTAGAAGAGTACCACTGAAGGCGCACAGCGATGCAGCAAAAATGGGTGAATCTTCCTCAAGACAGGCTCAGGCTCGATGTGTATACTTGTGGTCTGACCTCCATACAGGTCAGACCACAGCTCTGCGAAACCAAGAGGTAGCGTTGCAGCCATGCTGATCCATGAAGACCGCCTGTTCCCTGCCGAGCCCGACACACGCAAGATTGCCCAGGCGCTTTATCGCCACGTACGAGCGTTGCCCATCGTGAGCCCGCACGGACACACGCAGGCGTCATGGTTTGCCGGCAACGTGCCGTTTCCTGACCCGGCCACGCTGTTTGTGCAGCCGGACCACTACGTCTACCGGATGCTGTACAGCCAGGGCGTGTCGATGGACGATCTCGAGATTGGCCAGCCGGAGGTGAAGAATCCGCGCAAGGTATGGCGCATCTTCGCCAGTCACTACCATCTCTTCCGCGGCACGCCCACGCGCATGTGGCTGGACTACGCCTTTCAGGAGCTGTTCGGCCTTACGGAGCGGCTGGAGGAGAAAACCGCCGAGTTGTACTTCGACACGATTGCCGCCCGGCTGCAGACGCCGGAGTTCCTGCCGCGCGCACTTTACGAGCGCTTTGGTCTTGAGGTGCTGGCGACGACGGATTCGCCGCTGGATTCACTGGAGCATCACAGGGCAATCCGCGAGTCGGGATGGAAGGCGCGCATTCTGCCCACGTTCCGGCCCGATGCGGTTGTCGATCCTGAATTTACGGGCTTTGCCGGCCTGATTGCCAGGCTGGGTGAAAACACCGGCGAAGACACGGCCACGTGGGCTGGGTATCTGAATGCGCTGCGGAAGACGCGCGCCCGTTTTCGCGAACTGGGCTGCACGGCGACCGACCACGGACACCCGACCGTGCAGACTGCGGACCTGACGCGCGCGGGTGCGGAGTTGCTGTTCAAGAGGGTGCTGGCAGGCAAGGCCGATGGCGCGCAGCAGGAGCTGTTCCGCGCGCAGATGCTGACCGAGATGGCGCAGATGAGCGTGGACGACGGCCTGGTGATGCAGATTCACCCGGGCAGCACACGGAACCACAATCGCAAAGTGTATGAGCGTTATGGGCGCGACACCGGAGCCGACATTCCCCGGCCAACAAACTACGTGGACGCGCTGCGCCCACTGCTTGATCGCTTTGGCAATGAGAGCAGGCTGACGATTATCCTTTTCACGCTGGATGAGTCCACCTATGGCCGGGAGCTTGCGCCGCTGGCCGGGCACTATCCCAGCCTGCGGCTCGGGCCGCCGTGGTGGTTCTTTGACAGTCCTGAGGGCATGACGCGCTTTCGCGAGCAGACGACGGAGACGGCGGGCTTCTACAACACGGTGGGCTTCAACGACGACACGCGGGCCTTTCTTTCCATTCCTGCACGCCACGATGTGGCGCGGCGCATGGATTGCGGGTTTCTGGCGCGGCTTGTGGCCGAGCATCGGATGGAGGAAGATGAAGCATTCGAGGTGGCGCACGATCTGGCTTACGGGCTGGTAAAGAAAGCCTATCGGCTGTAAGGAGAGAAGCATGGCTGGCGGAATCGCTTCAGGCGCGCAGGCGACTGAGGAAGTTGAACCCGGAGCGCGCTCAGGGCGCGTGCGCTGGACGATCTGCGCCATGCTGTTTGTGGCCACGTCGATCAACTACATGGACCGCCAGGTGATTTCGATTCTGAAGCCCACGCTCGAACAGAGCATCGGCATGACGGAAGTGGGCTATGGCTACGTGGTGGACGCTTTTCAGATTGCGTACGCGCTGGGCCTGCTGGCTGCCGGACGCCTGGTGGACAAGGTTGGAACGCGCATCGGCTACATGATCATCATGGCGGTCTGGAGCCTGTCTGCGATGGGCCATGCGCTGGCCAACACGGTGCTTGAATTCGGCGTGGCGCGCTTTTCGCTGGGGCTTGGCGAGTCCGGCAATTTTCCCGCGGCAATCAAGACGGTGGCGGAGTGGTTTCCGCAGAGCGAGCGCTCGCTGGCCACGGGCCTGTTCAACTCCGGCGCGAACCTGGGCGCGATTCTGGCTCCGATCATCGTGCCTTGGATTACGCTGCGCTATGGCTGGCATGCGGCATTTTTGACCACCGGCATCTTCAGCGCTGTTTGGATTCTGTGGTGGTTTCGCAACTATCGCAAGCCCGCGGAACACCCGACTCTGACCGGCGCGGAGCTGCGCTACATCTACCAGGAAGCGGCCGCGCAGATGGGGCCTTCTGTACACTGGCGGCGGCTGATGGGCTACCGGCAGACGTGGGGCTTCTCGCTGGCCAAGTTTCTGACCGATCCGATCTGGTGGTTCTATCTGTTCTGGCTGCCGTCGTATTTCAACGCGCGCTTTCATCTGGATCTTTCGCATCTTGGCCTGCCGCTGATCGTCGTCTACAACGCATCGGCAGTGGGCAGCATTGGCGGAGGCTGGCTGCCTGCGCCGTTTCGCCGCCTGGGGCTTTCGCCGGCGCAGGCGCGGCTGGGCGCGATGCTGCTGTGCGCCTGCGCGGTGCTGCCCATCTTCGCCCTCGTTCACGTCCAGTCGGAGTGGTCGGCGATTGGGTTGCTCAGCCTGGCTGCGGCGGCGCACCAGGGCTGGTCTGCCAATCTCTTTACCACAGCCTCTGATATGTTTCCCCGCAGCGCCGTTGGCTCGGTAACCGGCATTGGCGG
Source organism: Acidobacteriota bacterium (assembly GCA_021778875.1). The sequence continues at coordinate 6,319 of JAJYBT010000130.1, forward strand.
GATGGCCGGGTCGGTCGGCGGCGCGCTGCTGGCCTTTTATGCGGGCCACATTCTGCAATTGACGCACAGCTATGCCAGCCTGTTTGCCATCGCCGGAAGCGCATATCTGCTGGGCCTCGCGATTCTGTATGCGCTCGCCCCCGGGCTGAGAAAGGTGGAGTTTGCCCTATGAGCCTCTACTGCGCGACTGGAAGCGCCGACACCGATTTGTCCTCACTGCAATTGAAGGACCTGCTGGATGAAAGTCTGGCCAAACTCGGCCAGCGCAATCGCGTGCTCGCCGTGCCGCCAGACATGACGCGCCTGCACTCGCAGGCTGGCGAACTGACGCGCTGTGCATGGCAGCACTACGGCGACGGCTTGAAGACGGTGCTGCCTGCGCTTGGCACGCATGCGGCGATGACGCCCGCGCAGATGACGCACATGTTTGGCGACGTGCCGCAGCATCTGTTCCGCATGCACGATTGGCGCAACGACATCGAGACCGTCGGAGAAGTCCCCGCTGAGTTCATCCGTGAGCAGTCAGAGGGCAAGCTCAACTACGCGTATCCTGCGCACGTGAACC
>JAJYBT010000131.1 GCA_021778875.1 Acidobacteriota bacterium
AGGCGGGCAATCCAGTCGTCGTAATCCTTGACCGAGGTAAAGCTGAGCGCCGCCACAAGCCGCGGATACTCGGCGTAGATGCCGCCCATCTGGTTGACGGGCATCTCCCAGGGCTTGAATTCGGACTCCTCCTGATCGTCTGCGAACTTGCGCAGGAGCAGTTCGCGGCTGATCTTCTCCTGGTCCGTGAAGCCGGTGGGATCGATGGCGGCAAGCCGCATGAGAAGGTCCTGCTCGCGGGCGAGCCAGTCATTGACGGCACGAACGGAGTAGTCCGTGATCCTGTTGTTGAAGCGCTTGTCGCCAATCACAGAGGCGAATTCGGGCGAGTGCTCCAGCGATGACTGCCAGTACTCCTGGAAAAGATCATTGAGGGCCTTGCGGCGATCGTCGAGCGAAGCGGGGGGCTGCGACTGCGCATGGAGAGCCGGCGCAAAGCCGGGCAGCAGCAGGACGGACGAACAGAGGGCGGCAAAGAGATATCTCTTGAGCACAGCGGGTCCTTTCAACGCGATCGGCCGCAGGTAGAGCGGGCCGAAGAGATCGGCGGTTGAACAGCCTTCCCGTTGAGTGTAGAGCAAGAGGCGTGCAGGCCGCAGCGCGGGCAGCCGGTACGAGGACTGGCGTGGATTGCAGCGGCACGAGCCTATCGCAAGGACATCCCCTCGTGGCTGAGGATGCGATAGAGGGTGGAACGGCTGATGCGTAACTGCCGAGCTGCGCGCAGCTTGTTACCGCGATTCAGATTGAGGACATGCTGCACGTGGCGCAGGATAAATGCGTTCAGGGTGAGGTCTTCCGGCTGCGAGAGCGGCCCGGCTGCTGGGTTCAGGCTGGATGCATAAAAGATGGGAAGGTCTCTCCCGTGGATGATGCCATTGTCGGCCTGGAGCAGGGCAGCTTCAAGCGTGCTGCCGAGTTCTCGCGCGTTGCCCGGCCATTCATGCTGCAGCAGGCATGCCAGAGCGTCTGGCGCGAGCGTGACCGGCCTGCGCTGATAGCGGGCACACAGGCGGCCCAGAAGTGCATGCGCAAGCGGGACAATATCCTCCTGGCGCTGCCGCAGCGGAGGAATGCAGAATCGCACGGGGGTGAGGCGGAGGGCCAGGTCCGGCAGCATCTGCCCATGATGCGCAAGTTCTCGCAGAGAGGTCTGCGAGGATGCGACGAGAATCGAGCGGCCCGCGGGATGACGGTGCAGGGACTTGAGTATGCCCAGCAACTGACGCTGTTCCGAGGCATGCAGCAGGTCAACGCGGTCGAGATAGAGGAATCCGCTGAGCGCCGAGTCGGCTGCGCCAGCCAGCCACTCTCGCGCGTCGCGACGCTGAAAGTCGGTGTGCGCCAGCGCGGAGCGCCTGTGCAGAAGCCGCGCCAGTGTGTGCTTGCCGACTCCTTGTTCGCCTTCGATGAGAGCGAGTTGCAGATGAGGAGCCACCACCTTCGCCAGCGTGAGCAGTTTGCGCCAGGCCGCGCTGACGGCCACAATCTGCATGGATGGAGACGGCTCAGCAGGCACCAGCCTCAGCCCGGAAACGGGGGATTGCGGCTGCAACTGGGCAGCTGTCTGCATGGTGCTCAATGTGCCTCCTTGGCCCGCGTGTCTGGCAATGGGCCTTCAGAGTGCTCATCGGCGGCGGCTAAAAAAGCATGAGCCGGAGAGAGGCGAATCTCTCCGGCCCGAATACCCCGAAGTGGGAATGCTTAGTTCTGCGCGACGGTCTTGCGGAAGCGCCTGGACGGCTCGTCGGAGAAGATTTGGCCGTCGCGGATGTGCACCACGCGATGCGCGTAGTCCGCGATATCGGGCTCGTGGGTGACGAGCACGATGGTGTTGCCCCCGGCGTGCAGCTGGTCAAACAGAGACATGATCTCGATGCCGGTTTTAGAGTCCAGGTTTCCGGTGGGCTCGTCCGCGAGGATGATGGAAGGCTTGTTGACGAGGGCACGGGCGATGGCCACGCGCTGCCGCTGACCGCCGGAGAGCTCATTGGGCTTGTGGTACATGCGGCTTTCAAGGCCAACGTTGGCGAGGGACTGCTTGGCGCGCTCAATGCGCTCGGACGCCGGAGTGCCGTTGTAGATGAGGGGCAGCTCGACGTTGTGCAGCGAGGTGGCGCGGGCCAGCAGGTTGAAGGTCTGGAAGACGAAGCCGATCTCCTTGTTGCGGATGCGCGCCAGCTCGTCGTCATCGAGCTCGCTGACGAGCTGGCCGTTGAGCCAGTAGCGCCCCTTGGACGGCGTGTCGAGGCAGCCGATGAGATTCATGAGCGTGGACTTGCCGGAGCCGGACGGGCCCATGATGGCGACGTACTCGTTGTGCTTGATGCGCAGGGAGACGCCGCGCAGCGCCTGCACCTGCTGCTCCGAACCCATGTCATAGGTGCGCCACAGATCTTCAACGACGATGACATCGCTGTTGGCCGGTCCCGTCTGCTGTTCATCGACTGTGGTGCTGATTGTGTTCAGAGCCATCGGAGTTTCATCCTTTGTCTGCCGTCTGGGCATTGGTGTTGAGTTTGGAGCCGGTCTGCTGCGCCGTTCTCCGCTGTTTCCGCGCTGAGCGTGCTGCTGCTCAGGAGTTGCCGGGCGGCGGAGTGGCCGCGGGGGTCTTCTCCTGCTTGAGCAGTGCGCCGTCCTTCAGCACGCGCAAGGTCTTGTAGGGGCCGGTGACGATCTCCTGGCCTTCCTGCAGGCCGGAGAGCACCTCCATATCCGTGGCGCCGGTGATGCCGGTGGTCACGGGAACAAACTTGGCGCGGCGCCGGCCGTGCTCATCCTTGGAGACGACAAAGACGCCCTGCTGCGGCGTGGCGTTTGCACTTGCCGTGGATGCCGCCTCCACCTTGCCATTGCCGCCGGCGGCCGGAGGCGCGTACATGGTGAGGGCCTGGATGGGCAGCGCAAGCACACTGTTCTTGTGCGCGGTGGTGATCTTGGCGGTGGTGGAGAGGCCGGGGCGCAGATCGCCGGATGGGCTGTCGAGCGTGACGATGACCTTGAAGTCCTTGGCCTCTTCCGTGCCCGTGGTGGACTGCGATGTGGCCACGCCGGTGGAGCGGAGCAGCGCCTGATCGCCAACGAGGGTGACGTGGCCCTTGAAGACCTTGCCGGGCAACGCATCGACGGTGACATCCGCGGGCTGGCCCAGCTTGATGTTGACGATGTCGGTCTCGTCCACCTTGACTTCCGCGGTGATGACGCTCATATCGGCCAGCGTCATGAGCGTGGAGCCTTCCGCATTCTGGATGCCTTCGACGACCGTTTCGCCTTCGCGAATGGGCTCGTTGGTCACGATGCCGTCAAACGGCGCGACGGCGATGGTGCGGTTGAGGAGGTCCTGATTGGCGCGGAGTGTGGCCTCCTGGGTCTTCAAGTGCCCGCGTTGGGAGGCAGTGTTGGCCCGGGCCTGATTCAGGCCGGCCTCGGCCTGCGCCAGGGACGCCACATCGGTGTCATAGGCAGCCTTTTTCGCGTCGTAGTCCTGCTTAGCCATAATGCCTGCCTGATACAAAGCCTGCGCCCGGTTCCAGTCCAGCTTCTTCTGCTCCAGATCGGCCTTGGCGTGCTCGACGTTGGCCTCGGAGGTTTTCTCCGCGGCTACGTAGGAGGCAATGTCGGTCTTGGCCGCGGAGATGGCGGCCTCCTGCCCGTGGACGGATGCCTCCTGCTGCACGTTCTCAATAGTGGCGACGACCTCTCCCTGCTTGACCCGATCCCCCTCCTTTACGTAAAGGTGGGTGACGCGTCCCATGGCGGTTGCGCCAAGATTGACGTAGGTCTTGGGCTTGATCTGGCCCGTTCCGCTCACCACGGTGGAAAGATCTTCGCGCGTAACCTTGGCGGTAAGGACCTTGGTGTAGCCCGACTGCTGCTTGTAGACCATGAAGCCGACAATGCCAGCAAGCACAACAACGGCGAGAACAATCAAAAGGATCTTCTTCATTGACGATGCGCGCTCCGGGTCTCCTATGCCAGTTTACGCAACATGCGATGCCGTAGTTCCCGGCAGTCGCGTTCCCTGATTTTGCCCGGGCTTGCCAGACAGGGAACATCTCCATTTTGCTCCCCGGCAGGCACGAGAGAACCGCCGAAAAGTTCGCAACGGAGATATTGCGCTTGTTTCTAAAGACGAAAGTATGCCACGGAAGGACTCAGTTTCTGCGAATTGTGGTGCCGGATAGGCGAGGGGCAGGGGATTGACCTGCTTACCTTTACGGGACAGTGGCGTCCAAGCAGCATCCAAAAGCGCGCGGATACCTTGCTCAGTACTATCGGGAACCGTAAAATAAGGCATCGCAGGAGTTTTTGAAGTCCATGATCCTTAACGGCCGTACGTTTCTCCTTGTCGCACTTGGTTGCGGCTTGGTTGTAGTCCCAGCAAACCGGGTTCGGGCGCAGCAGTCCTCAGACCCCTCTGCCCAAGCCCAGCAGGCAACCGACCAAGACCAGCAAGTGGATCCGCTCAAGCGTCCACGGAGTGACAAAGAGAGGTTTGCGGCTCAAAAGGCCGTGCGGCAGGAGCTGAAAGGCGCCTACAAGACCTGGCTGGATCAGGACGTTGCCTACATCATCACGGATGAGGAAAGGAAGGCCTTCAGGAACCTGAGCAACGATGAAGAGCGCGAAGCCTTTATCGAGCAGTTCTGGCAGCGCCGCAATCCCAATCCGGATTCGCCGGAGAACGAGTTCCGCGAGGAGCACTACCGGCGCATTGCGTACGCCAATGAGCACTATGCGGCGGGCAAGCCCGGCTGGAAGACAGACCGCGGCCATATCTATATTGCCTACGGCCCGCCGGACTCGATTGACTCGCACCCCTCGGGCGGTAACTACGAGCGCCCCATGGATGAGGGCGGCGGTGAAACCTCGACCTTTCCGTTTGAGGTCTGGCACTATCGCTATCTGCCGGACATCGGCGAGAACATCGATATTGAGTTCGTCGACACCTGCATGTGCGGCGACTATCACTTCACCATCGACCGCAGCGAAAAGGACGCGCTGCTGCACGTGCCGGGCGCGGGCCTGACCCAGTGGGAGCAGATGGGTATGTCCAACAAGGCGGATCGCTTCAAGGGCGGATTTGAGAACCTTGGAACCGGACCGATGTCGACCTCGCAATCGTCGAAGCAGTTCGACCGGATTGAGCTGGCCGCCAAGCTGTTTGCCCCGCCGCCGATCAAGTTCAAGGACCTTGAGAGCTTCATGTCGGAGCACAAGCTGCTGAGCGGGCCGGTCTTCCCGTTCGACGTGCGCACCGATTTTGTGAAGGTGACGGCCAACACCGTGCTGGTGCCGATCACTCTGCAGATGAAGAACCGCGATATCACCTTTGTGACGCGCAACGGCGTGGCCAAGGGCGTGGTGAACATCCTGGGCAGGGTCACCACGATTACGCACAAGACTGTGCAGACCTTTGAGGACACGGTCGAGGTGGAGCAGCCGGCTGAGTTGCTGGAGAAGTCTCTGGATCGGGAGTCCGTGTACTGGAAGGCCCTGCCGCTGGTGCCCGGCCTGTACCGACTCGATATTGCGATCAAGGACGTGAACAATCCGGACCATCTGGGCATTTACGGTCGCGCCCTGAATGTGCCGGAGTTTCATGATGAAAAGCTGGCCACGTCGAGCCTGATTCTGGCGGACAAGATGGGCGCGGTCGATTCGCACGCCATTGGCAGCGGCAACTTCGTGATCGGCAATACGTTCATCCGGCCCCGCGTGAGCCCGAATCCGGCTACTCCGGTTAGCTTCAAGCGGACGCAGGAGTTGAACTTCTGGATGCAGGTCTACAATCTCGGCATCAACGATGCAACCAAAAGTAACGAGGCGCAGGTTACTTACGAGATTATCGACACAACCAGCAACGCTGTTGTATTCCAGAAGCAGATGGATTCAAAGCAGTTGGGCGCGCACAGCGACCAGCTGACGGTGGAGAACAGCCTGCCGATGGCGGGTCTCCAGCCGGGCAAGTATAAGGTGATGATCAAGGTAAACGACGAAATCTCGAAGCAGGAGATTGCACAGTCGGTACCTTTTGTCGTGGAATAGTATGCATCCCGCGCAGATGAGTTATCCGGCCCTAGATCGGAAAACACGCGCGGGAGCAATTTGCACCAGATTTGCCAGGGATGCCTCCGGGTCACGAATACGAGTGATGATGCGCAGGCTCCATCTCGCCGTTTTCATCGTACTGATTGCTGTTGCGGGCGGTTCCGCGCGCGGAGCTGCTCCCGGGTCAGTGAGCGGGGTTGTGCGCGACTCCGCCGGCGTGCCGCAGATTGGCGCCGTGGTGCAACTGCTGCGCCCGGACCTGAGCGTTCTTGCCATCGTCTATACCGACAGCAAGGGACACTTCACCATTCCTACGGTGATGCCGGGCCACTATGCAGTGAAGGCCATGGCAACATCGTTTTTGCCGTCGCTGCGCGAAAACGTGCGCGTGCGCCACAGCACGGTCGTGAATCTGACACTGAATACGCTGTATGAGGTGATGCGGTGGCTGCCCGCGGAGCCGCGTGCGGCCAATGCGCAGAAGGACGACTGGGCATGGACGCTGCGGTCGGCTGCCAATCGGCCTCTGCTGCGCTGGCTGGAGGATGGCCCGCTGGTCGTCGTATCTGACGGATCCAGTGCGCGGCCCAAGGTGAAGGCGCGGCTGATGGCGACGGGCCAGGCCGGCACCTTTGGCGAGAGCGGAGAGCGTATTTCAGCGACGGTGGAGGATACGCCGTCTGATAGCCACGAGTTGCTGGCGCGGGTGGACTTTGCGCCTGGCACGGATGCAGGCATGGAGGCGATGGTAGGCTTCCGGCCGGATCTGGGCTTTGCTGGCTAGGTTCAGTC
>JAJYBT010000132.1 GCA_021778875.1 Acidobacteriota bacterium
GACCGTCAGGCCTGGGGGAGGACCGCGCCATTGGCATCGTGCCACCGTCTCACGCTCTAGGGCGCGGCGTATCTTGTATTGGCGCAGCAATGCGGACTGCCATTGGCGCCGCTTGACCGCGAATTGCGTACAGCGGCGCTGATGGAAGGCATGTCTCTTCTGGGAGCATGATCCGGCAGGCGACGCTGTCGCAATCGCGCGATCTCAAGAAATCATATGACCGGGCCGCATGGAGACCAACTGGCGTCAAAGCAATCGCCGTGTGCTGCGGCTTGATTCAGAAGCTGCTGCCACCTACGCACCCCTCGTTGCCGTTTGCCGCCATCACTCGGTCGCGCGGCGGCCGTTAAATCAATTGAGATATCCTCGAATTCGTTCGCCTTCTTGCAGGCCCATATACCGCGCGCCTTTGCGCAAGACAGAAAACCTGAACGCGCTCCGGGATCGCTGTCATCTGGGCGCGCGCGGAGCGGAAAAAAGATTTTCCTCTCGCAATGCTTCGAAGAGACGCCAGGTGGCGTCGCTGCCGCTGTGCCAGTCCAGCACATCAACCTGGTAGGCATAAGCCGTCAACCCCGTTCAAAAAAATCCAGAGTGACCGTCTCTTTATAATGTAGCCGATACACCGGCACGCTGAAACGGTAACAAGATATCCGGGGCCGGATATTGAGAGGAGAACGCATATGTCGAAGTTCACCTGGAACATCACGGGCGCAGCCTGTGCGCTTGTTTTGATCTTTGCACCTGTTGCAGTGCTGGCGCAAAGTGCGGCGCAGCAGGGCGAGCAGCAAGGTCAGTCTGATATGGAGGATTATACGCAGACTCAAACCCAGCAGACCACGCACAGCTCAGGATCACAGTCTGGTTCGGCCAGCTCCAGCGGCAGTAGCAGCCAGTCTTCCGGCGACAACTCGGTACAGCAGCAATACGATGCCGCAACAAAGCTGGGCAACGCTCTTGGCTCCCAGGCCAAGGCGATGAACAGCGCCAAATCACAGTCCTGTACGGGACCTGGTTGCTGATCCGGACGAGGGGCAACTGTAAGGCCCGGGCGTGATGCGAACTGCGCCGGTGCTGCATGTGCAAAGCTCGCGCACTCCCGCCTGCGCCCGGTATCAAGGGGACCCACATGCGCGGAACACTTGTCGGCCTGGGATTTGCTTCGCTTCTTTTAACCGCCTGTGCGGGGCCTTACGGGGGTGCCTATTATCATGGCGGTTATGACGGAGCGACCGGGTACGGTCGCTCCTATTATTCAGATGACGGCTATCGTGATAACCGCCATGATTGGTCGCGGTACCATCGCCGACATCATCACCGCGATCACCATGATCATTACCATCGCGACCATGATGACAGCCAGCATCACCACCACCATCATCATGACGGCGGAAGCTGGCGCGGGCATTGATCCGGCAAAGGGACAGGTGTCCCGCGCCCGTCCAGGACCTGCAGGGGATCTTCGACGGCAGGCACATCAGGCCCATTTCTGACCTCGGTCCACAGGTGCAGCGTCCTTGAGGCCGCCATACTGCGCAGGCTCAAGAGCTGCACACGCAAAGTGGGTGTCACGGGACGGTGAGCCGCGGACGAAAGACCACAACCGCAATATCCTGCGGATTACGGGCCGCGCCCTTCGATCGCAGTGCAGGAGTACAACGTCCGTTCCCGGCGACTGTGGCCTCGTGTGCTGCTAGCGCTGCTTTGGCAGAGGCAGGATATGGCTGCCCATGGTCCCGATCACGTCGGGCTGGCGCGTCATGCAGGGTCCGGGAAACATGCCCGGGGCAGGGGGCGCAGTTCCACGCAAGACATCGCGCGAATGTTCCTGCCACCAGGCGCGGGCATCGCTGTTGCCGGCGCGCGCCGCACGGCTATACCAGAGATGGGCCGTATGACGGTTCTCTGTGACGCCGTTTCCGGTACAGTACATGTTGCCGAGGTCGACCATTGCCTCGGAATTCCCGGCAGCGGCGGCGCGCCCAAGCCATTTCCGTGCCCGGGTATAATCCTGATGGACACCGTACCAGCCGGCCAGATAGCTGAAGCCCAGGCGCTCCATTCCGGCTGGATTGGCGCGCTCAGCGGCGGCGCGATAAAGCACCGTTGCCAGCGGCTCGGTGTGGGTGTTGCCGAACTCATCAAACGCATAGCCATCACCAAGCGCCACAAGTGCGTTGGTGTCGCCAAGTGTGGCCGCCTTACGCAAATGTTGTAAGGCCACGGGCCAGTCGCCGCGATGAAAGGCCTGCATCCCCACCTGGTATTCTTTGCGGGCAAGGGCTGCTTCTACTGGCGCCGTTAGTGGGCGGGCATGCGCTGCTGCGGGCCCCGGTGCGGACAGCATACTGCTCAGAAGCAGTGCTGCAGCGCAGGCGCGCCCGCGCGATAAAGGCCTCGCCTCGTTGGCAGACATGTCAGTCTCCTCGCTTCGTGCGTGGTGGGGGGATGGGCATCGCGCAGTCATGACCATTGGGCACTCAAGGTGCGGGCGCTGTTGAAGAACGCACTCCCATGATAGTCGCACGGCGGCTTTTGCTTCTGTCCCGTGACAGCCAGCGGCTCCTTGCTGCAATGATGGTCCTTGTGATGTGCCGACTGCGGCGGAACCGGCGGATTGAGGGGTAGGAAACAGTCACCACGCGCAGAGGAGCAGGGAGGAAGAGGTGGGATAGGCCCCACGATGCAGCCGATCTCAACGACATGGGCGCCGTGCGCCGGATAAGATGTAGGCGTCCCAGTGCTTGTCTTACCGACCGGGTGAGATGGGTCCGGTAGTGCCGGAGGCGCATAGATATTCGGAGGAGGTGCATCCAGATCCGGGACTGATGGATAGATGCAGCCGGCGGCAGCCGGCGTCGCGCATAACCCAATGCCCACGAGGAGCAGGGCGTAGGTCGCTGTCCGCAGCTTTCCGTATCCACGGGAAGAACCAGGGATTTTTCCGGATCTCGTCATCATCTCCTCCTGAGCCAGGATGATGTCTCTGAACCCTTAGACGGCATCGCCCCGATTTTTGCCGTGAGCGATATGCCCGGTCCGGGTTGGCTGCGATGGACGGCAGGCGCGAACCCGGCTGGCGCTGAAGTTTAGCTTGCTGCTTGAGGACAGAAGATCGTTGCCGACGGCGCCGCCACGCCTCTACCGCGCAAAAATCTGGCAGCTGGCCGTCATAGTTTGCAGATACGCGCAAAGCCCTGGCATGGCAGCGTGGCAAGAGGTTCAAGAAGAGAGAAACGCTATGATGCAACCCACACGCTCCACGTCCCGTAGTTGGCTTGGTCCGATCCTCGTGTGCGCTCTGTTGGCGGGTGGGACATGGGCCGCCACCACACCGGCCTTTGCGCAGGAATATGGTGGGCCCGTGGATCCCGTGCCAGATTTCGGTCCGAACGGCCGTGGACCTGACGTTGATCCTATTCCGCTGCCTCCTCTGCCATCACTCCTTCCCCACGAGCTTCCACGTTCTGTGGTTGCAGTTCCCGCCGTTCCATGTACGCGCGAGCCCTGTGCGGCGAGTCCCTCGCGGCCCGTTATGGCGGTGCCGCGTGCTGCGGTGGTCTGCTCCACAGATGGTCATGCCGCAGTGCAGCGCTGTGACCGCCTGCCAAGGTCGCCACGCTCCTGACGTACTTTGCCCTGACGTGCTTTGGTCTGACAGGGGGGAGGCGGGCTCAGGCGAGATTTCGCCGTGTCTTTAGGTCCTTCCTGTAGATCGCCGAGGCTCTCCAATAAACGCGCTTCAATCCGTTTCGTCCTGCGAGTACCTTATCGAGGTGCCGAAGCCTGTGGGGGGAACGGGGGCAGGGCTTGTCTGGGGGTAGGGATCTTGCATCAAGCCTGAACGCGGCGCTTGCGGGAGATCGCAGTGCGCAGGCCGAGTTCCTGCGCCGGATCTCCGGGATTGTCTGGACATCATGCACCATTCTCGCCGGTGAAGGGGAGACGGCGCGCGCCGCGTTTGGGGATGTGGTCTCCAGCATCACTGCGGACGGCTTTGCTCGGCTGCGCGGCTATTCCGGTCGCGGCCGCGTGGAAACCTACATTGCTGTTGTCGTGCGCGATATTCTTGCGGTGCGCGTGCTCCGCTTGCTTCAGGACGACAGGGAGCGTGGCTGGAGGGCTTTCGAGCAGTTTTTTTCCGCCGATCTGCGCCGCCTGGTGCGCCGGCGCCTGAGCGGGCCTGCCTATGAAGATCTGCAGCAGGATGCCTATCAGGAGCTGTGCGCGGCATTTGTCGCCGACGGGTATCGCAGATTGCGGAGCTATTCAGGCAATGGCAGCTTTACCGGGTTCGTGCTGCGTACGGCAGATCATCTTCTGATCGACTTTCTGCGCATGGTGACACCACGCCGGCGCCTACCTGCCGCGGTAGCAAGGCTGGGAAGCCTGGAACAGGCGGTTTTCAAGCTGATGGCCTGGCAGGGTATCACCGCAGATCCCGAGCGGATCGAGCTTGCCCTGACGGGATGCTTTGACGTCATGCCAACGCGCAGGGCGGTCGCGGATGCGGTCGCAGCAGTGCGGGGCTTTGCCCAGGAAGCGCGCGCCAATGGCCGCTGGCACGGCGCGGCGGTATCACTCTCGGGAATGACGGGCGATACCGCGGACGCGCTGATCGGCACGGCCAGCGCCTCGCCCGAAGATGTTTCCATCGACAATGACGATCAGCGATTGCTCGACGCCGCACTGGCGGCCCTGCGTAACGCAGCGTCACAACTCGGCGATGATGAGCGGATCTATCTGGAGGTGGCCCTCAGCAGGACTGAGGTGCTACCGGCACGGGAGATCGCAGCCCTGATGCAGCGGCCCGTCGATGAGATCTACAAACTGAAGCAACGCATCATGAAAAAACTGAAAGACGCCATGGCAAACGATCTGGCGGTGAAAAACTGGCGCGCGTCCGTCATAAGAGACGGAAAGGAGTATCCAGACCGTGCGTCTTGAAAGCCTCGAGGAATATCTCGCGCATCTGCTCGGGGAACCAAATATTGCATCGCCTACGCTTGATGCCGCCCACGCAGCCGAACTGGCGGCACGATTGCGTCTGGCCGACGGACCTGTTCTAGCCGCGGAGGGCGACCCCAGTGAGAGGCTTGCGGCCTTCTTCGAGGGGGCGCTTGATGACAGGGACCGTGGCGCTTTCGAAGCGGACCTCGCGCGCCATTCGGAAGAGCGCGAGGATCTTGAGGCTGCCCGGCAGTTCCTCGACAGGGTGACGCAAAATACCGCTGCTGCCCCTGAAGACCTGCTTGTGGAGGCGCTCGCTGTCCTTGGGCTGGAAGCCCCGATCCGTGCTCAGGCTCAGAGCGCGGAGCGGCCGATTCTGCGCTTTTGGCGTCCGCGTACCTATGGAGTGCTGGGTGGAGCTGCCTGTATTGCGCTCGCCCTCCTTTCGGTCGTGCCAATTCTCAGGGAAGGCGCGAGGAAACCGGCAGAGATTGCGGCGCCAGTGCCGGTGTCGGGGAGTGTCGGTGCATCCACCATGACGGACATGCCAGAGGAAGCACCGCGCTACATCCGTCAGCCTGCGGTGCTTCCCCCAAGCCTGCCGCAGGATGCGTCGCGCACGTCACCAGCGATGTCGAAATCCGTGGGTGCGTCCAACCATGCCCCGTCGCAGGAGAGGCTCGCGCGTAACCCGAAGGCGCCTTCTGACGCGAGTGTCGCCTCGAACAACTGCCAGACATTGGCGGCGGGCGGCACCCTCGCCACGCAGAATGCTACGTCTCAAAGTGACAAATCCTTGAGTACAAGGCAGGCAAACGCAGGTTGCGCGAACGATGTCATGGTCGGCGCCCAGTATCCGGGCATCAGCCTGCCCATTGCGCCAGTTGTAACACCATCCCTCGGTGCGGTTGGCGCAGGAGCAGACATGCCGCTGCCGCCCCAGGGGCATCTACGGGACTAAACTAAAGATACCACGCATGATGCGTATGATGCGTTCACCGGCGCAGCGTTTTGTCGTCGGACGCTCATGCGTGGCAGCCAATGATGACGGTCATACCGTCGATCTACATATCCAGCGTCAGAAGGGCCCTCTCTGCCCATGTCTTGTCTCTGACCTCGCCATGAGCTGACGTGTGCTCGGTCAGCCGTTGGTTCCAATGCTGGTCCGGGGTAATGATTGCTGACGCGCTCTGCAAGGGGCGGATGGGACAGGCAAGGTCACGGCGGAGCCCCTCGGAAAGCGCGTGGATGGTACCGGCTTCTTCCTCCGGGCCGGCCGGCAGGCCTTGGTTGCTCTCGTCTTCGCGTTCACGGATATCTGCTTCACGCTGAAACCCGCCGCAAAAGCTTCGGATCTGTCAGTAATCGCAGCGGCCATCCGGATTGAGGCGTATCGTCCGCAGGCTTCCCCTGCTTCAAGCGCAACTCAGACACCGTGGATCGGGCGATCCAAGGCGGTAGCCGAGCTGTGTCCACATTGTGACAGGCAGGTCAGGAACCTGCGGACACCAAAAAGCGAAGCCGTCGGCAAGGTAGGCGTTCCTGCCCATGCAGCTGCAGGCTGGACTGAAGGTGGGCACACGCAGCGCGTTTTATGGCGATGGATACGTTCGCGTACCACAATGGCCGCGTGGTCAGCATAGATCCGTCACGCATCCGGGTCTAAGCGGACCAACGCACCATAGTTCATGATCCGATGCCCCAAGTGTGCGACGGCCGTCGCCCTGACAGTTCGGGATGAAGGCGTGTATTCCGGGCAAAACTTTGGCCGCCGTAAACGTCATTGCTTCTGGGTAATGTTTTTAAATCCCATGGCCTTCAATTCATCATCGCTGTGAAAGTTGTAACTGATCCTGCAGAAGGTCGCTCCATCAATGCGGGC
>JAJYBT010000133.1 GCA_021778875.1 Acidobacteriota bacterium
TTTTCTTCCAGAATCATCTCTCCAAGGCTACACCGCGGCATTTCCAGATAAAATAGGGACAGGCAACTTTCCCTGCCGGAGGCGAGAATGTATCCAGAGATTATGGTGATTCCGATGCGCGAAGAACTGGTGCGCGCGGGAATCAAGGAAGCGCGGACTGCCGAGGACGTTGATGCAACGCTCAGCCAGCCGGGCACGACGATGGTGGTGGTCAACTCGATTTGCGGTTGCGCCGCGGGCAAGATGCGCCCCGGTGTGCGCCTGGCGCTGGCCAATGCAACGCATCAGCCGGACCACAAGATCACTGTGTTTGCCGGACAGGACCGCGAGGCCACGGAACGCGCGCGGAGCTTCTTTGAAGGCAATCCGCCCAGCTCCCCCGCAGTTGCGATTCTGCGCGACGGAAAGCTGGTCTACCTGATGCAGCGTTACGTCATTGAGCAGGCCACGGCCCAGCAGATTGCCGGCGAACTGATTCGCGCGTTTGACGAGTTCTGCGCCAAGGCGACGGCATAGCGGCACATTCCTGCAAGAATGCTGAAACGGCCTCCCGCGCGGGAGGCCGTTCTGTTTGCAGCGACAAGGCACAGCGGATCAATCTCTGGATCAATCGTTCTCCTGCGCAAGCGCGAGGGCCTGCACCTTGCTGTGCTTCATGGAGTAACCGAAGTAGATGACGAGACCCACAATCAGCCAGCCCACCATCACGGCCCAGGTAATCAGGGGCAGATTCAGCATGAGATAGAGCGCGGTGATGATGCCGAGGATGGGTACCAGCGGCACCAGCGGTGTGCGGAAGGGGCGATGCAGGTCAGGATGGCGAACGCGCAGCACCCACACGCCGGCACAAACGATGGTGAATGCGAGCAGTGTGCCGATGTTGACCAGCTCTGCGAGGCGTCCTACCGACAGGAACGCCGGCATGATGGCGGTGACACAGCCGACGACGATGGTGGAGATCCACGGCGTGCGGAAGCGCGGGTGAATGTCTGCTGCCCACTTGGGCAGAAGGCCGTCACGCGACATGGAGAAGAAGACGCGCGACTGACCGAGCAGCATGACGAGCATGACGGTGCCCAGGCCGAAGACAGCGCCGATCTTGACGAGAAGCGATCCCCAGCTGACGCCGGTTGCATCGATGCCGATCGCCACGGGGTCCGCCACGTTGAGCATCTTGTAGTTGACCAGGCCGGTGAGCACGGTGGAAACAAGGATGTAGAGAATGGTGCAGATAACGAGCGAACCGAGGATGCCGAGCGGCATGTCCTTCTGCGGATTGCGCGCCTCCTGCGCCGCGGTGGATACGGCGTCAAAGCCGATGTAGGCGAAGAAGATGGAAGCAGCCGCCTTGGGGATGCCGCTCCAGCCGAAGTGTCCGTGGCCGTCCGGCGGCGGAATGAAAGGATGCCAGTTGGCGCGGGCCAGCTCAGGGTGCTTGATGAGGAAGTAGGTGCCGAGCACCATGAAGATGCCCACCACGCTGAGCTTGACCACCACAATGGCGGAGTTGAGATTGGCGGATTCCTTGATGCCGACGACCAGAACTGTGGTTATCACCAGCACTGCGAGGATCGCGACGAGATTGAAGAAGCCCGTTGCATGCTGCAGGCCTGCAGTGCTGACGCCGGGAGGCAGCGAGGCTACGGGAAGCCAGTGGTCCTGATAAAAGACGAGCGGCGTGCCCGGCGTGGCGGTGAGCTGCGGCGGAATGTAGATGTGGAGCTGCTGCAGCAGGCTGTTGAAGTAGCCCGACCAGCCGGAGGCGACTGTGGCTGCGCCGAAGCCATACTCCAGGCCAAGATCCCAGCCGATGATCCAGGCGACCAACTCGCCGAGCGTGGCGTAGCCGTAGGTATAGGCCGATCCGGCGATGGGAATGATGGAGGCGAACTCAGCGTAGCAGAGGCCGGCGAAGGCGCACACGATGCCCGCGAGCACAAAGCTGAGCGAGACGGCGGGGCCCGCGTGCTGAGCAGCGGCCTGGCCGGTGAGCACAAAGATGCCGGCTCCGATGATGGCGCCAATGCCGAGCGTAATGAGGTTCATGGCTCCGAGGGAGCGCTTGAGCGTGTGCTCGCCCTCTTCATTGGCTTCTGTCGAAAGGAGCGACATGGGTTTGATACGAAGCAACCTGGACATGAATGAGGGACTTCCTCCTCAACGAGTAGTATCAATGCGAATTTAGCGCGGTCCTGGCCTGGCTCTTTGCGTTGTGCGACCAGAAGAGATAAACCGGAATACCGAGCAGTACGAGCACAAGGCCCGGCCAAGTGTACTGGGGCTTGTACCGCAATAATACGATACAGATCCATGTGGCCATGGCGATGTAGAGTGCGGGCAGCACGGGATAGCCGAGCGCCTTGTAGGGCCGTGGTGCATCCGGCCGCTTGATGCGCAGGATAAACAGGCCAGCGATGGTGAGGATGTAGAAGACCAGCACGGCGAAGATGATGTAGTCCAGCAACTGGCTGTAAGAGCCGGAGACGCAAAGCAGCGCAGTCCAGCAGGCCTGTACGAACAGGCCAGCAGCGGGCGTGCGGTAGCGCGGATGCAGCTTACCGACGGACTTGAAGAACAGGCCGTCGCGGCTCATGGCGTAGTAGACGCGCGCTCCGGCGAGAGACATGCCGTTGGCGCAGCCGAAGGTGGAGATGAGGATGGCGGCGGCCATCAGTTGCGCTCCGCCGGAGTGGAAGACTACGCCAAGCGCGGCGGTGGCCACTCTATCCTCAGAGGCGAACTGGATGCCGCGTGCAAGAGCCGTGGCGCCGTGCGGATCGCCCTGCATGGGCAGAACCAGCAGATAGCCGAGCGAGGCAAGGAAATACACGGTAAGGACAAAGCCCACGCCGAGCACGAGCGAGAGCGGAATGTTGCGGCGGGGATTCTTCACTTCTCCGGCGGTGAAGGTGATGTTATTCCATGCGTCGGAGGAGAAGAGCGAGCCGACCTGGACCACGGCAAGAATAACCAGCACGTTGACGAGCACCGTGGGTCCGCCGATGCCGACCTGCACCGGATGCAGCGAACTCCATTCGGCATTCTTCCAGAACTGGCTCCAACCGGGACCGAAGTTGGCATTCCAAGCCTCTGTGGTGCGGCCCACGGTGCACGTGAGGAGAACAAGCGCAGCCAGCGAGAGTGCCTTGGCCGAGGTAAAGATGTTCTGAATGAGCGCGCCAAGCCGGACGCCGAAGACATTCACAAACGCCAGCAGGGCGACCACCGCGATGCCGGTAAGGTTTGCGGTGTTGACGCCGATTTCCATGTTGCCGAGCACCATGGGACCGAGCGGGATGGCAGGCACATGCGCGATGTGCCACAGCCAGTGCGTGGTGGAGATGGTGGGAAAGAAGACGCCGAGGAACTTGCCGAAGGCCACGCAGACGGCTGCAATGGTGCCGGTCTGGATGACGAGGAAGAGCGTCCACCCGTAGAGAAAACCCCAGAGAGGGCCGAGCGCCTCACGCAGATAGACATACTGGCCGCCTGCGCTGGGCATCATGGCGGCCAGCTCGCCGTAGCTGAGCGCGCCGATCATGGTGAGGATTGCGGTGACGATCCAGGCACCGAGATAAAGCGCAGGCGAGTGGGTGCCGCGAGCGATGTCGGCATCCACCAGAAAGATGCCGGACCCGATCATGGATCCGGCAACGATGGCGGTGGAGCTGAAGAGACCCAGGGTCTGCACCAATCCCGGCGCGGCGGTGGAGGTATCTGCAGGAGTGCGGTTTGAGCTGGTCACTTTGCTCCGTTCTACTGGAATCCGGAGGAAATGTCTTGTGATTTCTTGCGCGGGGAATGCCGGCCGCGCAGGATGCGGGGAACTAACGAAGCAGCTCGGCCCAGCGCCGGTATTCGGCTGCGGGGTCGGCGGCGCGGAAGATCGCAGCTGAGACGGCAACCGTGGTGGCTCCGGCCTGCAGCACGGCAGGAGCGGTGGCCAGCGTGATGCCTGCCGCGGCCACCAGCACCACGTTGGGACCGGCCTGCGCACGGAGGTCGCGCACGCCTTCGACGCCGATGGGAGCCTTGGCGGTCTCCTTGGTCGTGGTCGGAAAGACGGGGCCGATGGCGAGGTAGTCGGCGGGCTCGCTGAGGATGCCGGGGAGGAGCGCGTCACTGCCGCCGAAGGTGCCGAGGATGCGATCGGGACCGAGGATGCGGCGGGCCTCGGCGGGAGACACGTCCCCGGCATCGACGTGGACGCCGTCAAAGCCGGCGGAGGCGACGAGGTCGGCGCGGTCGTCGAGGATGAGCCGGACCTGCCCAGCGGGCATGGCGGCGCGCAGGATGGCGGCATCGGCGAGGATCTCAGCGTTAGAGCCGTTCTTGTTGCGGTACTCGAGGAGCGTGACGCCGGCGTCGGCGAGGGACGTGCCGATGTGTTGCAGGTATTCGCCGCGGCCCGTGGCGGGAATGGTGGAGGAGTCGAGGATGGGATATATGCGAGGGAATGAAAAGGCCATGCACCCAGAGTAGATGCATGACCGGGGAGTTGTCAGGCAGGCGAACCGGATGGCAGCACGCAAAGCGGCCAGCGGCGCGCCGATTCTCTGCTCTGATTACATTTCGTCTGCGGAGGGGCCGTAAGCGCCGGGCACCCGGGCGTTGAGCAGGCGCAGGTAGACGCCGAGCTGAGCGCGGTGATGCACCATGTGGTTCATCACAAAATCGCGGAAGACCTGATGGCGTGGCGAATCGATAAAGACCTGCCCGCCGAAGATGAACTTCCAGTTTTCATCCCACCTGGCAGCAGTGAGCTCGGAGAGGGTTTTGCGCACGAGCGGCAGCCCTTCGTCGAACTTGTGGACGACGGCTTCTTTGCTGGCGGGGACGTACGGATCCCACTTGTGGTCGGCGGCAAATTCGAGCTTGTCGAGGGTAAGACAATGCATGGCCCAGTCGCCGGTCATGTCTGTGAGGTGACCGGCCAGGCGGCCAAGGCTCATCGACTTGGGGTGCGGATTGTAGCTGAGGTCGGCATCGGCTGGGATGGCCTCGAGGATCTGGCGGGTCTTCGCGGTCTCACGTTCGTACTCGGCTATGAGTTCCTTTTGAAAGTCCATGAGAGCAACCTCCTTGTTGCGAAGGAAAGCATACCTGACCCCGGACAGTTACGGCGAAGAAAAAGCGATAAATTTTAGTGCAACGCGGTTACTTTGGGAGCGCGAAGGCAACGTAATCTCCACCGACGGGGCGCTTGGGGTCGCGGCCTCCGCTGGCAGCGATGACGACGTACTGGCGGCTATCCACCATGTACGTGGCGGGGGTTGCCATACCGGAAGATGGCAGCTCGGTTTCCCAGAGCAGCTTGCCGGTTGCGCTGTCGAAGGCGCGGAACTTGCGGTCGTAGACGGTGGCGCCGATGAAGAGTACGCCGCCGGCGGTAACGACGGGGCCTCCGTAGTTCTCAGAGCCGGTGTTGGTCATGCCCTGCCGGGCCAGCTCAGGGTATTCCCCGAGAGGCGTCTTCCAGAGATATTGCCCTGTGTTCAGGTCGATGGCGCTGAGTGTTCCCCACGGGGGAGCGATGGCGGGATAACCGTCGGGATCAAGGAACTTGCGGTAGCCGGTAAAGGTGTAGCGGTCCTGCGTGTCTGCGGCGGGAACGGCACCGCTGCGCGAGGAGGCAAGCTCCTTGCCCTGCTGTTGGCCGGGCGCGGCGGAGGGATTCCTCAGGTATTCGAGCAGAGCCTGGAGGTCTGCTCCCTGGATATTTGGGAAACCGGGCATACGGCCTTTGCCGTGAAGGATGGCGTCTGTGATCTTGGCTGTGGACAGGCGCTGACCGATGTGCACGAGCGAAGGAAAGGCCGGTGGCGAACCGGCGCGGTCGACGCCGTGGCAGGCGGCGCACTGCTTGCTGTAGATCTGCTGGCCGGGAGAGGCGGCGTGCGGCGTGGGCACCAGACCGCCGAGCCAGGCCATCTCATTGGCATTGACGTAGAGGACGTTGGTGGCGGGATCGAGGGCCGGTCCACCCCACTCGGCGCCGCCGTCGAAGCCGGGGAAGACGATGGTTTGCTTGCCGACGCTGAAAGGGACGAACTGCCCGTCACTGCGCACCTGGCTGAAGGCCTTTACGGCCCAGTCGTGGGCCTGCGGCGTGCGGTTGGTGAGCATGTCCGCGGTGAGTCGCTGGCGGCCGAACGGCTCCGGCAGATCAGGCATGGGCTGCGTGGGCGAGGTGACCTCGCCGGGTACGTCACTGGATGGAAAAGGGTGCTCGCGGACGGGAAACAGAGGCTGGCCGCTGGTGCGGTCGAAGACGTAGACGTAGCCCTGCTTGGTGGTCTGCGCAATGGCATCAATTCGCTTGCCATTGCGCACCAGAGAAAAGAGCGCCGGGGGCGCGGGGAAATCGCGGTCCCAGATATCGTGGTGCACACCCTGGAAGTGCCAGAGACGACGGCCGGTGTTGGCGTCGAGTGCGAGGAGTGTGTCGGCGTAGAGGTCGTTGCCCACGCGGTCGCCGCCGTAGAAGTCGAAGACCGCCGAACCGGTGGGCACGTAGACGATGCCGCGTTTGGCGTCGAGGGCCATGCCGGCCCAGTTGTTGGCGGCGCCGGCGGTGCGCCACGCGCCGGGCGGCCAGGTTTTGTAGCCGGGCTGGCCGGGGCGCGGGATGGTGCGGAAACGCCAGCGCAGTTGGCCGGTGCGGACGTCGAAGGCGCGAATGTCCCCGGGGGGCGCGGGATGCGTCTCCGGGTCGCGGCCACCGACGATGATGAGGTCCTTGTAGAGGATTCCGGGAGAGGTGAGGACGGTGGACTGTGCCTTGAAGTCGCCGCGGAGGTTTTTGCGCAGGTCGATGCGGCCGTGATC
>JAJYBT010000134.1 GCA_021778875.1 Acidobacteriota bacterium
GGTGCCCGAACATGAGCAGCAGCGTGGCCAGAGCCAGCGGAACCAGCACAATGGGAACCAGCATCAGCGCGCGCAGTCGCCGCTGCCAGAAGCCCCACTCGCCGCGTGGCAGGCGGTAAGCGCGCCGAAAACCCTCCATGAGCGAAAGCATCAGGCCCAGGCCGGCAAACACGCTTAAGCCGGTGGCCGAAAGCAGCAGCTGCGCGGAGCGGATGCGGCGCGTCTGCAGTGAGATCTGCAGCAGAGACATGGTGTCGGACGGCAGAAACTGCTGAAAGGCGATGCGGATTTCGCCCACCAGTGTTGTGCCCTCCGGAACCAGCGCCAGCAGCGTGGTGACCACAACCAGTGCTGGAAAAAGCATCAGAATGCCGGAATAGGCAGCGGCCTTGGCCGTATTCAGCACATCATGGTCAAGGGCCAGCCAGAGAGCTTTCCGGAACTGGGCTGCAAATCGAGTCATCCGTGTCCTCTGCAAGAGTAGTGCATTTTCCATCCGCCGGACACACTCCCTCGTCATTCTGCGGGGCAATGCCCGCGGAACTCAACATCCCCTGCCGGAGTTTGTGATGCCGGATGAGCGCAACTGTTGATTTTTAACCCGGTTGCCGCATTTGAGTTGCTGCTGTAGTGAAGGGACTTGCGGCGGAGGACTTTGCGCAAATCGTTTGCCCTGTGTGGAGGCATACCTTACCGGTCAGGCTCAAACGGTTTATTATATGCGGGTTATGACAAGACTGTTTGCGCCTGTCTACAGGCTGCTTGTTCTCCTCCTCATCCTGAATACCGCAGGTGGGGTCCTGGCCCGGGCGCAGGCCCAGCCGGGGTCAAACTCCCAGCTCGCCTCCCGCGAGATCGATGCGCGGGTTGAGGCGCTGCTCAAGAAGATGACGCTCGAGGAAAAGGTCGGGCAGCTTGTCCAGTACTCCGCGGGATTTGCCACCGGGCCTTCTGCCTCCAACCTGACCTATGACGAACTGGTCGCCAAGGGCCAGATCGGGTCCATGCTGAACGTCGTCGGTGTCAACGAAACCAACCACTATCAGCACATCGCCATGGAGAAGTCGCGGCTGCACATCCCCATTCTCTTCGGCCAGGATGTCATCCACGGCAATCACACCACGTTTCCCATCCCGCTAGCCGTGGCTGCCAGCTGGGACCCCGAGGCCGCTGAAAGGGTGGCGCGCGTCAGTGCGGAAGAGTCCCGCGCCGACGGCATTGCCTGGGTCTTTTCGCCCATGGTGGACATCTCCCGCGACGCGCGCTGGGGTCGCATCGTGGAATCGAGTGGCGAGGACCCGTACCTGAGTTCCGCGCTGGCGCGGGCCTGGGTCAAGGGCTATCAGCAGGACGATCTCTCCAGGCCGGATTCCGTGGCTGCCTGCGTAAAGCACTTCGCGGCCTACGGCGCGGCCATCGCTGGGCGCGATTACAACGCCGTGGACATGAGCGAACTCACGCTGCGGCAGGTGTATCTGAAGCCCTATCAGGCCGCCGTGGATGCGGGGGTGGCCACGGTGATGAGCTCGTTCAACACCATCAATGGCGTTCCGGCAACGGCCGACCCGTTCACCCTCACGCAGATTCTGCGCAAGGAATGGGGCTTTGACGGCTTTGTCGTCTCCGACTGGGGCGCGGTGGCGGAGCTGCTGAATCACGCCATCGGGCCGGACGGCGCCACCGTGGCGCGCAAGGCCCTGGAGGCGGGCGTGGACATGGACATGGAGGGCAATCTGTACGGCACCACGATTGCCGCCCAGGTGCGCTCGGGCAAGATTCCGGAGAGTGTGGTGGACGAGGCGGTGCGCCGCATCCTCCGCGTCAAGTTTGCCCTGGGCCTTTTCGAGCATCCTTACACGCAGCCCGGCCCGGCCTATAGTCCCACGCCGGAGCGCCGCGCAATCGCTCGCAAGGTCGCCGACGAGACCATGGTCCTGCTCAAGAACGATCCGGTGGAGGGCGTAGGTACTCTGCTGCCCTTGACGGCCAAGGCCGGCAAGGTGGCCCTGATCGGCCCTCTGGCCGACGATCCCAGGAATCTGCTGGGAGCCTGGACCTCCGGCAATCCAAAGGACGTGATTACGCTGAAGACCTCGCTGCACGAGCGCCTGGGAGACCGGCTGCTCTACGCCGAGGGCTGCGGCCTGCTCTCTGGCGAAGATGCCAATGTGCTGAAGCAGGTAACCTTTGGCGGCGCCAATGTCCCGCTGCAGAAGATGCCCATCCCCGACGACGATAAGACCATAGCCGAGGCTGTGGAGACCGCGAAGAAGGCCAGTGTTGTAATCCTGGCGTTGGGCGAGCCCACCAACTGGATGGAGGGGGAAGCGTCCAGCCGCGTCCATCTCGGCTTTACCGGTTCGCAGGAAAAACTGCTGGAGGCCGTAGTGGCCACGGGCAAGCCCGTCATCCTGGTGGTGCTGGCCGGCCGGCCGCTGGAACTGAAGTGGGCCGCCGGGCATGTCCCCGCGATTCTGCAGGCCTGGAGTCCCGGCATCGAAGCGGGCCCCGCCGTGACGGATGTCCTGTTTGGCGACGCGAACCCCTCCGGCAAGCTGCCGGCAAGCTTTCCGCGCGCGGTGGGCCAGGAGCCCCTGTATTATGCGCAGCTTCCCACCGGGCGTCCGGCGCATGGCGAGCTGAACCACATGCCGCGCACCTCCGAAGAGAAATTCCTGTCGCGATACATGGACGAGGAGAACTCGGCGCTGTTCCCCTTTGGCTGGGGGCTCAGCTACACGCGCTTCCGCTACTCCACGCCCGTGGTCAGCCGGGCAGAGGTTCCGCTGGCCCAGGTCTTCAAGGCGCAAAAGCCGGTCATCACCGTCGGTGTGGATGTGACCAATACCGGCAGCGTGGCGGGTGCTGAGGTGGTGCAGCTCTACATCCGCAACACCGTGACCAGTGTGGAACAGCCTTTGCGCGAGCTGAAGGGCTTTACGCGGGCCACGCTCGCGCCCGGCGAAACGAAGCATGTGGAGTTTCCGCTCGGCTTTGACGAGCTGAGCTTTTACAACGTGCAGTCCAAGCCCACCGTGGAGCCAACCACGTACGACATCTGGGTGGGCGGCAGCTCGCTGGCCACGGCTCAGACTTCCTTCCAGGTGACGGAGTAAGCGCGGCTAGCGGTAAGCGCGGCATCCTCATCGCGGCAGGGGGCTTGCAGTCCACCGGATTTTCCGGTGCGCTGGCTGGCCCGCCTGCCGATACACTTCTACATCAGGAGGCTTTCCCCGATGCAGACCCGTATCCAGGGCACCACCATGCCCGTGCTCGACGTGCAGCTTGAACCGAATGAGAGCGTCTTTTCTGAGAGCGGCGAACTCTCCTGGATGACCGCCTCCATCCAGATGACCACGCACACGCAGATGGGCGGCGGCGGAGGACTGTTCGGCATCCTCAAGCGCGTGGCCGGCGGCGGAAGCCTTTTCATGACGGAGTACCGCGCATACCAGTTTCCCGGCGTGGTGTCCTTTGCCACCAAGGTGCCGGGGCACATTGTGCCGGTCGAGGTGGGGCCGGGGCAGGAGTTCATGGTGCATCGGCATGGCTTTCTGTGCGCCACGCCGCAGGTCACCATCGGCGTGGGCTTCCAGCAGTCCCTGGGCGCGGGCATCTTCGGCGGCAATGGCTTTATGCTGCAGCGCGTCGCCGGCTTCGGCACGGCGTGGCTGGAGCTCTCCGGTGAGCTGATTGTGAAGAACCTGGCCCCCGGCGAAACGCTGCTGGTGCATCCCGGCCATGTAGGCGCGTTTCAAACCTCGGTCGGATTCCAGATCACAACCGTTCCGGGCATCAAGAACATGATCTTCGGCGGCGACGGAATCTTTCTGGCCGCGCTTACAGGACCCGGCACGGTGTGGCTGCAAACGCTGCCCATCTCGCGGCTGGCCCACCAGATCAGCGAGTATCTGCCGCAGCCGGAGAACCGCCAGATGGGACCGGCGGCAGGCGGAGCCATCCTGGGCGGCATTGTGGGCACCATTCTGGGCGGAGATCAGTAGCCCCGGAACCAGCCCTGAGCGCAAGACCCAGGCGAACAGAAATCCATTTTTTGGATTTTTTGCCGCCCCGGGCATGACGATGCAGGAATAGGAAATGTATCCTGAATCGCAAGAGGGAGCGAGGGCAGGCATGGTCGTAAACCTGCGCGCCGCTCCCGGCCTGCACCTGGCCGCCAGAGGAATCCCGGGCTGGCCGTGGCGGATTCAGAAAAGGGAACTGAGTGGTCGAGCAGATGGTCGTCGGCGATCCTGATCTTCGTGCAGAGGCGTCGGGGGTGTTTTCCTTTGTCTATCCAGCCATGGGCACCGAGTTTACGCTTCACCTGTACGCCCCGTCCGAGGAGCACGCTTCGGCAGCGGCCCGCACGGCCTTTGAGGAAGTGGAGCGAGTCGAGAGCCTGCTGAGCCACTATCGTCCGTCCAGCGAGCTTTCCCGCATCAATCGCGAGGCGCCGCGCAGCAGCGTGACGACCGACCCCGAGACATTCCAGTTTCTTGAGACTGCATGGGAATGGAGCCGCCGCTCGGATGGCGCTTTCGATATGACCGTGGGCCGGCTGATGAAGGCCTGGGGTTTCTACGGCGCAGACGGAAGCCTTCCTGCGCGAAAAGCTCTGGCCCAGGTGCGGGATGACGTCGGCTGGGAAAAAGTCAGGCTGGACCCGGCGCGACGTACTGTGCGGTTTCTGGAGCGCGGCATCGAGCTGGACCCCGGCGGCATCGGCAAGGGCTATGCGGTGGACCGCGCAATCCACCTGCTGCGGCAGTTGCCGGTAGAGGCGGCGCTGCTCTCCGCCGGCAGCAGCACCATCTACGCGCTGGGCGCGCCACCGGACGAAACGGGATGGAAGGTCACGATTCCAGCCGCGCACCGCAGCGAATCCGTGCTCTGCAGCATGGTCCTTCGAGATACATCCATCTCCACGGCAAACCATACGGAAAAGCACTTTGTCGACAACGGGCGCCTTTATGGATCCATCATGAATCCGCGCACGCTGCGCCCGGTGGAAGACACCATCCAGGTTTGCGTAATTTCGACTTCGGCGACCGAAAGCGATGTGCTCTCCAATGCATTGTTTGTCATGGAGCGGAAGCAGCGTGCCCGCCTGCTCGAGCAGCTTCCGCATGTCTCTGCTCTGGTTCTGGCAGAGGGCAGGAGAGCATGGCAACACGAGGCCACGCGCTGGCCGGCTGAAGTTTCTTTAACCACTTGAACGACAACCGTAACGCTTTTATGGAGTGTAGAGCCGCATGAATCGCAGAAGTTTGCTGCAAGGAATCTCAATGAGTGTGCTCTCTGCCCGGCTGCTGAAGTCGACCCCGCTGCTGGCAGCCGAGCCGGAGGCGACAGAAACCGCCGCCCGGGAGACACATGCCGAACCCGTGCGCCTGGGCGTGATTGGGCCCGGCAGCCGGGGCAAGGAATTGATGCGCCAGTTGCTGCGGGTGCCGGGAGCGGAGTTCGTCGCGGTTTGCGATGTCTACGAGCCTCGATTTGCGCAGGCCAGCGAACTGGTCGGGCATCCGCTCGCCACATACAAGGACCACCGCGCCCTGCTGGATCGCAAGGATCTGGATGCCGTGATTGTTGCCTCTCCGCCAGTCTTCCACGCGCAGCACGTGATTGACGTGATGCTCAGCGGGCGGGCGGTCTACGGAGAAAAGACCATGGGCTTTACTCCGCAAAGCTGCTTTGACATTGTGGACACGGTGAAGAAGACCGGGCAGATCTTTCAGGTGGGGCACCAGATGCGCTACGCGCCGTGGTTCCAGGAGTCCGTCCGACGCATCCACGCGGGCGAGATCGGCGAGCCCACGCACATCTACGCCTACTGGTGCCGCCAGGATGACTGGCGCCGCGTGGTGCCCAGTCCTGACCTGGAACACCTGATGAACTGGCGCCTCTACCGCGAGTCCTCCGGCGGCCTGCTGGAAGAGCTTGGGTAGCACCAGATTGACTTTGCCAACTGGGTCTTCGGCGAGCTGCCTGCGAGCATTCTGGGCACCACGAGCATTGCGACCTATCACGATGGCCGGACGGTGGGCGACAATGTGCAGGCGATTCTGCACTATTCGCGTGGCCGGCGTCTCGTTTTCAACTCGCTTACAGCCAACGCCATGATGGGCGAGCAGCTCTGGGTCTACGGCACCAAGGGCAGCGTGCAGATTACGCCGGAAGACGCCACGTTCTATACGGAAGCGCGCAAGGTCATCACCGCCGCTTCCCACTCCAGCGTGGTGCAGCGCGGCGTCAAGACAGGGGCATCCTACAAGGCTAACGGCGAGATGCCGTACCGCGGGCCGGGCGCGCGCATCGATGCGCGCAATGCGGAAGAGCCTACGCTGACGGCGTGCAGAGCCTTCGTCCAGTGCGTGCGGACAAAGACGCAGCCCATCGCCGATGTGCACGCGGGCTTCGGTTCGGCGATAGCCTGTTCCATCGGGAAGGACGCCGTGTTTGAAGGAAGCACCAAGACGATTCCCCCGTTGACGCAGGGGCATGCCTGATACGGGCGCGATGCGGCGGCGAGGCAATCGGGGCCCAGCATAAAGCTGCCTCCGATGCCCTGCCGCCGAAGCCCTATTGCGCCGCTTGCAGGCCGGCGTCAACTGCGGCCTTCATCACACCGCAATCGGCAAAGAAGCGCACAAAGCTGCCGGAAAGCGAGTCCGGCATTGCGTTCGTTAGATCGGGGGGAGCAGTGCGAGCGGCGGCGGCCATCTGCAGATCGCCGCTGCCTTGCGCATCCAGCACAAGCGTGGTGAGCTTGCGCGCCAGCGCCAGCGGAAAACTCTCTGAGACAAACACCATCTTGCCCCG
>JAJYBT010000135.1 GCA_021778875.1 Acidobacteriota bacterium
GATTCATCCGGCCGGCTCCTGGATTCCACTCGCGCCCTATCCGTTCGCGCTTGCTGTGCGGCCCGACGGAAACCAGATCGCCGCACCCTCCATCGGATTTCCCTTTGCGCTGAACGTTGTTGATGAACCGGGAAGCGATCGTCCGAAGGTACTCAGGATGCCGCCCAGGCACGACAACGATCCCGGCATCGAAGTGCACGCCGGTCTTGGCTACTCGCCTGACGGCAAGCTGCTTTATGTGGCTACGGGAGATTCCGGCAAGGTTCGCGCCTATCGCACGAGCGACTGGACGAGGGCCGGTGAGGTACCGCTGGACGGGGAGCTTGAAGGTAAGGACTACGCCGGCAGCTTCGCTGCAACCCTGACCGTTTCTGCCGATGGCCGCCGCATTTACGTGCTCGACCAGGGCAACTGGCGCGTTGTGGTCCTGGATGCAGCGCAGTTGAAGGTGATTGCGAGCGCGCCTACAGGAGCAGAGCCCTTCGGCATTGCGATTGCCCCGGATGGCAAGCGGATGTATGTGACGAACACCGGGATGTTCGAGTACAAGACCATCCCGGGCGCGGATGCCAACGATCCCCTGCGCAGCGGTTTGCACTTTCCAGCCTTCGGGTATCCGTCGAAAGAAGCGCGGCTGGGGACGATCGCGGAAGGCAGGAAGATTCCCGGGCTCGGAGATGAGAACTCCACCTTCGGCAGTTCGCTGTGGACGTACGACATCAGCGATCCCGCTCATCCGAAGGTGTCGGCGAAGCTGCGGTTGGGCGCAAAAATCGTGGAGGCGCGCGGTGGCGTCGTAGGCGGAGCCGCGCCAACTGGCGTTGCCGCAGACGGGGACGCCGTTTACGTTGCGCTTGCCCATGACGACGAAGTTGTGAAGCTGGACGCGGCGGGAAAGCAGGTGATTGCTGAAGTAGAGCTGTCGCCGTTCCATGGAGCGCGATTCGACGACGCGGCAGGGCGGCCGCTTCGCGGAGTGATGCCCAGCGGGATAGCTGTGCGCGACGGCCGTGTCTATGTGGCAGAGTCCGGCATTGATGCGGTGGGGATTGTGGATGCCACAACCATGAAGACAATCGGCCACATCCCGGTCGGATGGAATCCATCGGCGCTTGCGCTGGCGTCCGACGGAAAGACGCTGTATGTGATCAACACCAAAGGCAAGGGGGCGGGGCCGAACGGCGGTCAGCAGCACAAGCCCGATCAGCCTTCATACATCGGGTCGCTTGAACTCGGTAGTCTCAGCGTTCTCCACCTTGATACCCTGCCCGCTGCCGACAACCTCACACAAACCGTTGTTGAGGGCAACATGGCAGCGCTTGCCAACCGTCCTGCTCTGCCGCGGCTCAAACACTGTTTCCTTGTGATTCGTGAAAATCGCACCTACGATGAGCTCCTGGGTGACGTGCGCGGGGCCAACGGAGACCCATCGCTGGCCCGCTATGGAATGGACGGATGGGCCGCGGAAGACGGGGCCGCAACGCATTTGCATGTGACGCCGGACCTGCACGCGCTGGTTACCCGCTTTGCGATGAGCGATAACTATTACGTTGACTCCGACGTCTCAGCGGACGGGCACCGCTGGGTGGTGGGGATCGATCCAACGCCGTTCTTCAATACGGCGTGGACATCGAACTACGGCGGCAGGCGGCATGACGATACATTTGCGGCGCAGCCCGGAAGGCGCGCCTTGTTTGGCGGCGCCGATGCGCCCATGCCGGAAGACGAACCACAGTTCGGGTCGCTCTGGGAGCACATTGCCGCAGGAGTGAGGCACTCGCAGGGCATTCTCAACTACGGAGAGGGCCTCGAACTGGAGGGGAGTCACGAAATGGCGGGAGCAGAGCCCGAGGGACAGCGCCTGTTTCTGAATGCCCCCTTGCCGAAGCCGGTGTTTGAGTCCACGGACCGCCGTTATCCTACGTTCAACCTCGGTATCCCAGACCAGTTCCGCGCCACGGAGTTCGAGCGCGATTTTCGCCGCAGGCTCGCGGCAGGCACGGTGCCGGCGCTGATTGTGATTCGGCTGCCGAATGATCATACGATGGATCCTCGACCCGGAGACGGCTATCCCTACCGCGCATCCTATGTCGCCGATAACGATCTGGCGCTGGGCCGGATCGTGGCATTTCTTTCCAGGACTTCGATCTGGAAAGATTCCGCCCTGTTTGTGACGGAGGACGATGCGCAAGGTGGCGTCGATCACGTAGATGCGCACCGCAGCCTCCTGCTGGTCGCCAGTCCGTGGGTCAAGCCTGGAGCCGTCAGCCACGAGCACGCCAGCATGGGCTCCATCACCCGCACCATCGACGAACTGCTCGGCCTGGGTTCCTTGAACCTGGAGGATGCGCTCGCAGGAGAGATTGGCGGCATCTTCGATGATCATGCGCACATGGAGCCGTTCGCCGCGGCACCCGCCGATCCGCGTGTCTTTGTTGCGGCGAAAGCGCGCTTTGCACGTCCTAAAACCAGGCGGGAGGCAGCCGCGCTTCGCGATGTGGACGACGCGGATGCGATTCGAGAGCAACTCGAAAAATCGTCGGGCCAGTTGCGGCGGAAGAAGAGCGACGATTGATGAATAGCATGTGATCCGGTGTGTTCACTCAACACCGGATCACGTTCTTCACAGCATTTGACGGATTTTCAAGATTCCTTAACAGCCCATATCTAGACGCTTAATGCATCTCCTCTAATTTGGTTCTGTAACACAGTCCAAAACAAGCATCTTCTCTCGGCCTTGAGGATTCCACTCGCGTTGAGATCCCTCTATGCTCGGATCCCATCACCCCTCATTCAAAGGCATCCCCGCACCCTCATGGGGGCCAGTCTTGAACGTACTTCAGGAGGCAGTATCTATGTACAGCAACATGCATCTTGTACAAAAACGGCGCTGGTCATGGGCGTTTCTCGCCCTGCTGCTCGCTCTACTCGGAGCAGGCAGATCCGGCTGGGCGCAGTCGACCCAGGGCTCGATCATCGGCGCCGTGAAGGATTCGGCCGGAGCGCTCGTGCAGCGTGCGACCGTCACTCTCACGAATACAGACGAAGGCATAACGCGCGTCACTCAGTCGAATGCCGGTGGCGACTATCGCTTTGTCGACGTGAAGGCCGGCCATTATTCGATCCAGGTATCCGCGACCGGATTCAATCAGTGGTCCGTAACCGCCGTAAACCTGGCTGTGCGCCAGGAGTTGCGCGTCGACGTGCAACTCTCGATTGGTGCGGTTCAACAGTCGGTGCAGGTATCCGGCGACGCTGTAAGTACAATTGAAACCGACTCGCCAACCATTAGCGGAACCTTTACGGCCAGCGACGCAACCGATCTGCCCGTGAATACGCGCGCCAGCTTCAGCGGCACAAGCGCGTCCGCCATCCTGGGCGCGCTGCCCGGCGTGCAGGACGACAGCTCCGGCATTTCTCTGCAAGGCGCTCTGCCCTACCAGACAGAAGTGACGGTGGACGGCATTACGCTCAAGAACCCTGCGGGAGGCGGATACATCGGAAATGCGTTCCCCTCGACCGAATCCATCGCTGAAATTCGCGCGGATGGCGTGCTGGTAAATGCCGAGTATGGCGACCCCGGCCAGATCGTGGTGACAACCAAGGGCGGCAGCAACACACTGCACGGGTCGGGCTTCTGGTACTACCAGAGCTCCGCGTTTGACGCCATCCCCTATACCTATCCGACAACCGTCACCAAGGCAAGTGTTCACGGCGACACCTTTGGTGGAAGCCTGGGCGGTCCGGTTGTGATTCCGCACTTCTATAACGGGCACAACAAAACCTTCTTCTATGGCGCATACGAGGGATGGCGGCACCCCGCGCAGACCACGCTTCTGGAGAAGGTGCCGAGCACGCTGATGAAGCAGGGCGACTTCTCCAAATACAGCTCGACGGGCTTCACCGGCCTCAGGAACCCCTTTACGGGCGGAAGCTACGGCACCACCATTCCCACATCGAATCTGAGCGGAATCGCGGTCAACACCCTGAAGCAGTTCTATCCCGATCCCAACATCGGCGATCCCAGCATCTACACCGACGACAACGTAGCGAACTACCAGAGAAACGTGGATGCGAGCGGTCGCTCCAACCAGTTCGATGTGCGTGGTGATCAGTATCTCGGCGTCAACCAGAAGTTCCTCATCTGGGGCCGCTTCACATGGAAGAACTTCCCCACCAATAGCCCGCAGAACCTCAACCTTCCGTCGTCGGTTTACAACAGCCAGAGCCGCGTATTGAAAGTAGATACGAACTGGACCATTGCACCCAGCCTTATCAATGAGGGCGGATTTGGCTTCACCCGCTACATTTCGGGCGGAAGCAACGGCTTCAACGGCCTGGCCTGGACCAACCAGCAGGGGTGGCAGGGGCTGCAGAACCTGTTCTTCAACGGCGTTCCCGAGATGGACTTCAATAATCTGCAGAGCCTGAATGCCGATCGCCTGACCAGTCTGAGCAAGTCATTTACCTACGAATACAGCGACACGTTGATCTGGACCAAGGGCAATCACACCATGAAGTTTGGCGTAGATATCCAGAAGCTGGAGGCAATTTCCCCGCTGGGCTTTAACGGCGCCGACAACTACGGCACCTACACCTTCAACACCAGCGGCAGCGAGGGCATGTTCACCGGCGTGGACTTCGCCGACTTCCTGCTCGGAATGCCCAACCAGACCTTCTACGACGTGGTACGCCAGGACAACGATGGTCTGTCGGCTCACTATAACGCCTTTGCGCAGGATGAATGGCGCGTGAGCCCGCGCCTGACGCTTTCATATGGCCTGCGCTACGAACTCCACCCCGGCTACTATGATCGCTATGGCGATATCGGCAACTTTGATCCGACGCTCGCATTATCGGGTCGTGTGCTTTATCCGCAGGGCAAGCAGGATCTGCTGGCTCAGGGATACCTTGCAAGCGCAAACGCCTGCGATCCCGACGGCGTAACCGCCACCAACTCAGCCACCATTCATGGCGCGCCCTGCATGCCGGTTGAAGGCAACAGCACCGCTGGCTATCCTGTGGGACTGAAGAAGTATCCTCACCTGCGATTCATGCCCCGCTTCGGATTTGCGTATCGTCCGTTCGCCAATGACAACTGGGCGATCCGCGGCGGATTCAGTATCTACAACATCAACATGCTCGGCTCAAGCTTCTACTCGCTCACGGGCACGCTGCAGGCGTACACGCAGCAGTACACCAATTCCTACAACTCCACCACGCACGCAATCGGCTATCAATGGCCAAATATCGATCAGGGCGCCGGCGGGAACGGCTGTACAAACTGCTATGGCACGGACTACTTTGGCACCGCGAACAGCGTGAATTGGAAAGATCCCTACACCGAACAGTGGGCGCTGAGCATCGATCACGACTTTGGCGCGGGATACGCCGGACGCGTAACCTACATCGGTTCGGGAACGCGTCACCTGGTCTGGGCGCCGGATGAGAATACGCTCCCGTTCTCGACCACGGTGTCAGCTTTCAACGCGCCGATTGCTTCACGGCGATTCCCCAACTGGGGCCGCATCTACACCCGCGACACCAGCGCCAACGAGAGCTACAACTCGCTCCAGATCGAAGGCGATCATCGCCTTCAGCACGGCTTGGAGCTCCACTCGACCTTTACCTGGGCCAGGAACCTCGCCGACAACCAGGGCCCCTCCAGTTCCGGCTTCGGCGGAGAAGGCGGTGGACAACGTTCCACGTCGATCCTCGACCGGCATGCCGACTTCGGTAACGCCTATGGAACACGGCGTCTCCGCTGGAATACCACTGGCATCTACGCTCTGCCTTTCGGCCGCGGTCGCCTGTTCGGTGCAAAAGTGAACCATGCCACCGACTTGATCCTTGGAGGGTGGCAGCTCTCGTCCATCCTCACCGTTCAAACCGGCCCCTACGTCACGCCCTTTTTCCCCAGTGGCCAGGGCGATCCCTCGGGCACAGGATCAGGCCTCAACGGGCTCGCGGGAGATGGCACCGGCAGCTTTGACGGCGGCCACGCCAGCCAGCACCCCGATCAGTTGCCTGGAGTAAGCATCAACCCCCGCGGCAAGAACCGGCTCAAATGGACGAATGCAGCGGCGTTTGCTTGTCCGGGCGATCCCAGTTGGACGGTGGGAAATTCCTGCACCACGGGCGCCGGATTCGATCCACTAACCGGTGCGCCTCGCAGCGCTCATCCGCTTCCGATCGGCCGATTCGGCAATAGCAAGGTGGGTTCGGTGGAAGGGCCCGGATTGTTTAACTTGTCTGCCGGATTGAACAAAACGTTTGCCATTACGGAGCGGTTGCATCTGAGGGCTGAAGGAACCTTCACCAATGTTCTCAATCATGCGAACCTTGGCAATCCCAACATGAACCTAAGCTCGCCCAGTTTCGGACTCGTCACCAATTCCATACAATCGGATTTCGGCGGCGCTCGAACTGGACAGGTGTCTGCTCGACTCGAGTTCTAAACCACAAAGCACCTGCTGAAGGGCGGCCCGGATCCAGGATTCGGGCCGCCCTTTTCACGTTCACTGCACTTTGATTCAAGGTAGCCCTTGGCACAGCCCGATTCATCGCGGCGGGTTAGGCGTCGCGGCGGACGAATGAGTGCTGTTCAACTGCGCGCATGGCGCAAACTCCTGCTCCGCGCGCTCGCGCAGCGCCTCTTTGCTGTGCATCCGCGGACGCATTGCCTTGTCTGTCAATCGCACGCTGGCGTTCCACGGCAGCGCATTTCATGGCTTTTGCCCCGCGGGCTTCAGCGAGGAAGAGGCGTCACGGGTTGGCTCATCCACCTGAATCTGCCGGTCGCCTTTTACATCCGTGA
>JAJYBT010000136.1 GCA_021778875.1 Acidobacteriota bacterium
GGGCTTGGTGACAGCCGCGCGCGCCTTCACAATATTCTTGCTGGCTTTTCTTGCCATGGTCTCCTCGTCTCCCACCGCCTTTGCCAGCTCTGCTTTGCAGAGAACCCGGAAGCGCCCGCCAGACCGGCAGCACTCTCGAACAGGCCCAAAAGCCGTGGTGCATTTGACTGCCCGGACACACTCCCGGGCACATCTACGAATATTACTGGAGTGGCCCTGAAAATGCAACCACCCGGGCGCCCGCGCCGCCGCACCTCCCTCAAGGTTTCCCTTTGCACGCATCCAAACAAAATGCCTGCGATGACATCTAACAAATTGACAGGTAAGGTGCTTCCAGCGCGAACGGAGATGCCGTTCGTGGCTCCTGCCTGGGAGGAACGACCCTTATGACTCGGTTTGCAAAGGCCGCTGTTGCGGCCATCTCTGCAGCCTTTTGCCTGACGGCGGTGTTCGCGCAGAGCGCAGCTGCCCAGGACCACGGCAGCGCGATTATCACTGTGCTCTCCAAGAAGAACCGCGAGCTGCCCGTAAACCTGACGCAGCAGGACCTGCGCCTGAAAGTGGACGGCAAGGATGCCGACATTACCGGCTGGACGCACCTGAATGCGGCCAACGGCCCGGTGGAACTGGTGCTGCTCATCGACGGGTCCGCGCGGACCAGCCTGGGCCAGCAGCTGGGCGACATCTCCAACTTCATCCAGAACCTGCCAGCGGACGTGAAGCTCTCCGTGGGGTACATGGAGTTTGGCCGGGCTGTGCTCTCCGGCGCGCCCACCACGGACCACAACGTGGCGCAGCGGGCTCTGCACCTGCCCACCGGCCCGGCCGGCGGCAGCGGCAGCCCGTACTTCTGCCTCTCCGACCTGGCCAAGCACTGGCCCAGCAACGACCCCACCGCCCGACGCGAGGTGGTGATGGTCACCGACGGCGTGGACAACTACGAGCAGCACTTCGATCCGGAAGACCCGTATGTGCAGTCGGCCATCACGGACTCCGTGCGCGCCGGCCTGGTGATCTCCTCCATTTACTGGCGCGACCGCGGCTTTCTGGATTCGACGGCCTACGGCGCGGACAGCGGTCAGAACCTGATGGCCATGGTGACCGATGCCACCGGCGGCTCCAGCTATTGGAACGGCCTGGGGAACCCGGTTTCGTTCAAGCCCTACTTTGACGACGTGATCCTACGCCTGCAGAACCAGTACCGGCTCAGCTTTAAGACCACCCGGGCGGCCAGGGCGGACGTGGTGAACATGTCTCTGAAGGTGGGCGGACCGGCCTCCAAGGCGTGGTCGCCGCAGCAGGTGGCCGTCCACAAGCCCGGCTCCAACTAACCCGCCGGACAGCTTCCACAGGACGGCGTTTTGTGGCATGCTGTCTCGCATGGGAAACAAGGACAAAGGCAAGAAGGAAACGAAGAAGGCTCCCAAGCCAAAGCCGAAGCCGGAGCCCAGTCACAAGCGCGAACTCTTCACACCGCAGACGGCAAAGTAAGGCCGCCCGCGCCACCGGACCCAACCCGGAGGCAGGCGGCCTTCTTCGTCAGCGTTGAGCAGGCGCTCCCAGTTGCTGAACGGCCGTGGCCGGATCGGGCACTGCTGCTTCGTGCGCCACAATGCGCCAGCCGGTCCTGCCCCGGCGCAGCACCACCAGGTTTACGCCCCGGGCCTTCTGCCCTGCGTTTGTGGACTCGTAGCGCGTGATGGCATACATCATGTCTGCGGCGCAGGCCACGTGCACAATGCGAATGGCGTCGATGTGGTATCCGGCATCCACGCCCCGCTGCAGATAGGCCTGAATGTCCGCCCGCCCGTGCACAATGCCGTTCACGTAGTGCTGCGTCAGGTAGTAGGCGTCCGGCGCATACAGCGCTGCCACCCGCCCCGCGTCCCTGCCGTTGTAACCCGCAATCCAGGCGGCAATAACCTGCTGCGCCACGCGGCCCGGGTCCTCTGCGGCGCAGGTGCCCCGCTCGGCGGCCGCTGCCTGCCCGGCCGGATGCGTCTGAGCACAGGCCATGGCCACGGCCAGCCAGAAAATGCCTGCAATGCCTGCTCGCTTCATCGTTTTGCCTCCCGCGCGGTTGCCCAAGGCCCACCATGCTACTCCAAACCCGCCGCCAAGACCGTGGCCGCCACGACACCAGCGCGGCAGTAGGAGACTCGGTACACCGGCATGGGATTCTGCCCGCACCCGCCCGGCAGGTGCGAGAAAGAGCGTAAGTTGGAGACACGGGCGCCCTACCAGGAGGACAAACCATGCCCTGGAAACCTGCCGCATTGCTTCTTGCCGCGCTACTGGGAACCACCGCCGCCATGGCCCAGCAGCCGGAGCCGAGCCAGCCCACACCCAGCAGCGCACTGCCCCCGGTGGCGCCCGCGGGCCGGCCCTCCGTGGGGCTTGCGCTGGAGGGCGGCGGCGCGCTCGGCCTTGCCCATGTGGGCGTTCTGCAATGGCTTGAGGAGCACCATATCCCCGTCGATCGCGTGGCCGGAACCAGCATGGGCGCGCTGGTGGGCGCGCTCTACGCCAGCGGTCGCTCCCCGGAGCAGATGCGTGCCATCGCCATCAGCCCGTCCATCTCCAGCGTCTTTACCGTGCAGACCCCCTATGCGGACGCCAGTTTTCGTCGGCGCCAGGACCGGCGCGAGGTGCCGCAGTTCCTCACCCTCGGACTCCGGAACCGCTACGCCCTGCGCAATGCCCTGCTCACGGACCGGGGCGTCAACGAGTTCCTGAGCCGCGAGCTGTTTGAGGACAACAGCGAGCAACTCGACTACAACCGGCTGCCCATCCCCTTCCGCTGCGTGGCCACTGACCTGGCGACACTGCACGCCATCACCTTCAGCCACGGTCCTCTGCCCGCCGCGGTGCGGGCCTCCATCTCCATCCCCGGCGTCTTTTCTCCGGTGCAGGGTCCGGATGGGCACATGCTGGTGGATGGCGGCATTGTGGACAACCTGCCCACCGGCGTCCTGCGCCGCGATCTGCATGCCGACGTGGTCATCGCCATTCACCTCGAAGACTCCCTGCTCTCGCCGTCGGACACGGTCTCCATCGTCGGCGTGCTCAATCGCGCCTTCGCCGCGGGCATTGTGCACAACGTGGAGGAGTCAGAGAAGCTGGCCAACGTGGTGGTGAACGTCCCCGTCAGCGGCTTCTCCGGCAGCGACTACAGCAAGGCCGCCGAGCTGATCGCCGTCGGATACAAGGCCGCCGAGCAGAGCCGCGCCGCGCTGCTGCCCTACGCCCTTAGCGACAGCGGCTGGCAGGCCTACCTGGCCGCGCGCAACTCCCGCCGCGTCCCGCCTCCCGGCTCGCTGCGCCAGGTGCGCGTGCAGGGCGGCGAACCAGGCGCCGTGCAGCAGGTGGAGCGCGACCTGAAATCCGCCGAGGGCAAACCGCTTTCGCAGCAATCCGTGCTTGCCGGTCTGAAGGGCGTACAGGCCGACGGCGAGTACGAGGCCACCTACGAGACCTACGCCGTCACCGGCAACGCGGCGGGCGGCGGAGACGGCGGCATCCTCGTCCACCTGCGCCGCGACCCCAACGGGCCGCCCTTTCTGCTGGTGGCGCCGCAGTTTGCCGCCGCCACCTCCAACGTCAGCCGGGGCAACCTGGTGCTGCGCCTGGTGCACCAGAACCTGGGCGGATTTGGCTCGGAGCTCCGCGCCGGCGCGGTCGTCGGCTACAACACCGATCTCTCCGCCGAGTACTACCGGCTGCTCACCCCGGCGGGCTACTTCGTCGAGCCGCAGGCCCGCGTCCTTCGCGAGCCGGTGTACATGTGGGCCAACCAGAAGCGCATCGCCGAGCGCTTCCAGCAGAATCTTGAGGCGGGCCTCGTCGCCGGGCGCACCTTCAGCAACCGCTTCCAGGTGGCCGCCCAGTGGCGCGCCATCGATACCCGCTGGAGCCTGCGCACCGGCACGGACGGCGGCCCGTACCTGACCGGCACCGCACAGACCGGAGAACTTCGATTCGCGCTCGACAATGCCTCATCGGCCACGGTCTTCACCCGCGGATTCCGGCTGGCGGCCTCGGCCGGCGCGCTCTACCACGCCGTCGGCAGCGACAATGCGCCGCTGGTCCGGCTCGCCTTTACCGGCATGCGCCCGTGGAAGGGCGAAAACATCCTCGGCGTCAGCGGCGAGGTCCAGTCCTATCTGCGCGCGCGGGTGGCGCAGCCCTACCGCTTTACGCTGGGCGGGCCGCTGCGGCTCTCCGCCTCGTCGTTTGACGAGTATCGCGGCACTGACACGATGCTGGCGCACACCGGCTACATGCACCGCATTGCGCCCATGCCCACCGGCATGGGGCAGAGCCTGTACGCGGTGCTGGGCTATGAAGCCGGCGAGATCTGGTCGCCGGAGTCGCGGGCCACGCTGCGGCAGGACGGCGTAACCGGACTGGTTGCCAACACTCCCATCGGCGTCATCACCTTCGGCGTCTCCGTGGGCGACGCGGGCCGGCGCAAGGTCTTCTTCACCATCGGGCGATGGTTTTAGAGCAAAACCAGCCTTTCTGGGACCTGGCGGAGGGTGTGCCAGGTCGCCGCTCCCTGTTGGTCGCGTCGACTGAAGAGAATCCTTTGCGGGATGCAGCGAGGCTGGTTTTGCTATAAGCGCAGACGCAACAAGGCCCTCCGCTGGGGAGGGCCTTGCCTGTCACTGGCGCGATGCGATTTCCGGTTAGCCGACCACTTCAATGCCCATCGAACGGGCCGTGCCCTTGATGCTCTTGATGGCCGACTCCACGGAGGCGGCATTCAGATCGGGCATCTTCTGCGTGGCGATCTCGCGCACCTGCTTCTCGGTCACCTTGCCCACCTTGTCCTTGTTGGGCGTGCCGGAGCCCTTCGCCAGGCCGGCTGCCTTCTTCAGCAGCACCGCGGCGGGGGGCGTCTTGGTCACAAAGGTGAAGCTGCGGTCCGCGTAAACGGTGATGACGACCGGGATGATAAGGCCCGCCATCTCCTTGTTCTGCGTGCGCGCGTTGAACTGCTTGCAGAACTCCATGATGTTGACCTGGGCCTGGCCCAGCGCGGGGCCGACCGGCGGCGCCGGCGTGGCCTTGCCCGCCTCAATCTGCAGCTTGACGTATGTGGATACTTTCTTCGGAGGTGCCATTGGGTTCCTCTGGAACCAGCCTTCCGCTCCTAGCTGCTAGCTTCCGGCTGGATGATTCCTTCCTGCAATTTTGGCGCTGCTGCTCTCGCGTTTGCTTACAACCGGCGCCCGCTAGGTGGACGAGCCGGTTAGAAGCTGGAAGCTAATAGCGGAGAACCGCAACTACACAATCTTTTCCACTTTGCCGAATTCCAGCTCAACCGGGGTGGAGCGTCCGAAGATGGTCACCATGACCTTCAGCGTCTCGCGATCTTCGTTGATCTCATCCACCACGCCGTTGAAGTTGGCAAACGGCCCGTCGGTGATGCGCACCGACTCGTTCTTCTCAAACTTGATCTTGAGCCTCGGCTTGTCCTTGGCCGTCTCGCTGCGGAAGAGGATGGAGCTCACTTCTTCCTCAGAGAGCGCTACCGGCTTGTCGCCGGTGCCCAGAAAACCGGTCACCTTTGGCGTGTCCTTCAACACGTGCCAAAGGTTGTTGTCCAGGTCCATCTCCACCAGCACATAGCCGGGCAGGAAGACGCGCTCAACGGTACGCTTTTTGCCGTTGATGATCTCCGTCACCGGTTCGGTGGGGATCATGACCCGTCCCACCCTGTCCTGAAGCCCGAAGGCCGCAACACGGCTCTCAATGGACTCGCGCACCTTGCGCTCAAAGCCCGAGTAGGCGTGCAGGATGTACCACTTGAAGCGCTCGTTGCGCTCCGGTTGTGGCTGCTCGGCGGGTTTTTCCAGTTCTTCTGCCATTCTGTTCTCGATTCGCGGCTTCCGCCCTTACTGCGCACCACCCAGGCGGGTAAGCACCTCTTGCAAGGCTTTGTTGAAGAAGAAATCTACCACGAAGAAGAAGAAGCCGAAGAGAAAGACCGTCACAATCACTACCGATGTCGTGGCCTGGACTTCCTTGCGGGTGGGCGCAACCACCTTGCGCATCTCTGCACGCACATCTCCCAGGAAGCGGGTCAGGTTACCCCACAGGCCCAACGCTCCTCCTGAGATGTTCGACAGCGCGCCCGGTTC
This sequence comes from Acidobacteriota bacterium, assembly GCA_021778875.1. The sequence continues at coordinate 6,147 of JAJYBT010000136.1, forward strand.
CTGCAGCTTGGCGGAACGTTGTTCGCCCTTTTCAATTGCGGCCTTGCTTGCCATACTTCTGTTCCTTGGCTTCCGGCCATTTCACCGGATGCATTTCTGCCTGATCTGGCAGGGGCGGAGGGATTCGAACCCCCAAGTTCGGTTTTGGAGACCGACAGTTTAACCGTTGAGCTTACGCCCCTAAAAACAGCAATCCGTTGTCACAGGTCAGGGATATGTACCTATTGTACAGGGAGTGCAACCTTACGCCCTCCCCGCACTGCAGGCCACCCGCGACCGGCGACAACCGCCGACTGCCGTGCTACTTCGACTCTTTGTGCGGCTGGTGCTTGCGGCAGCGATTGCAGAACTTCGAGAACTCCAGACGGCCCGTGGTCGTCTTCTTGTTCTTCGTCGTCGAGTAATTACGCTCCTTGCACACCGTGCACTGCATCGTTACGATTTCCCGCATTTCCAATTCCTCTCAGTGATCCGTTGCCAGTCATCCGTGATCCCGTCTGCTCGAACTGCGCATCGCCGGAAACCCTCCCGGCGATGCCTGAACCGGTCACTGACAACCGACCACTGACCACTACTTGATAATTTCCGAGATGGTACCAGCGCCCACGGTGCGGCCGCCTTCGCGGATTGCGAAGCGCAGACCCTTCTCCATGGCCACCGGCGTAATCAG
>JAJYBT010000137.1 GCA_021778875.1 Acidobacteriota bacterium
TTTTTCATTTGCTTCTGGCATACTCTTCGACCTCGATTGGGACTCTGCCCGTGTCTCTGAAACCTGCTGGGCGTCGTTCCGGAAACATATATCAGTGTAGCAGCGATGCGAGAGCCTGGTCACAGAGGGCCGCTGCGCTGTTCAGGGCAGGAGTGCATTTACATTTATTAGTCCAATCCAATCTTTTTGTCCGCAATCTGGTCACTCTGCTGCTTTCTTTTTCGGCGTATGGCGACCACAGGTTCACTTCCGGCGCATACGCCGGAACATCTTCTTCGAGAACCGGAAGCGGCGGAAGCAACAGTCCTCGCGCATGAAGAGGCGCTAATTCCCGTGTCCCACGCGCCGGCGCAGTCTTCGATTACGCTCAGCCCGGCGATGGCGCTGCTTCCCGTCGAGGTCGATGTAGCGATTCCGATCCGCGAGTTTCGTGTGCGGAATCTGCTGGCTCTCGTTCCGGGGCAGGTGCTGGAGACCCGCTGGGCGCAGGGAGACGACATGCCGTTGTTTGCGGGCGAGGTGCAGTTGGGATGGAGCGAATTTGATGTGGTGGAAACGGCTTTGGCCGTGCGACTGACCCGGCTGGCATGACATCGGGGAAGGCAAAGAGAACAGGTACGCACAAGGGCGCGGATGATGAGACGGACGACAACAAATACAGAACCGACGGGAACGGATTCGGCAGGCGGGCTTGGCGTGTGGCTTCTTGAACGGCTGCGGCGGGCACCCCGGCCGCGGCCGCGGTTGGTTCTTCTGGAGCGTGTCACGCTTGCGCCGCGCCAGTCTCTGGCGCTGGTTGAGGCCGAAGGCAGGCGATTCCTCGTGGCCACTTCGCACGAGGGCGGGCCAGTTTTTTACGCTCTCGACCAACAGGAACCGCCGACCGGCGAGGCGCGCCGCAGCGGGCGCGCGGGCGTGGCCGGGAGGATTACATGGTAGGCGCGCAGGCCGCAATGTATGTCGCTCCGGCTGCGGCGTCTCTGATGCCTGACCTGAATGGCCGCCTGCATCCTTCAGACTCGACGCCGTGGACGATTGTCTTTGTCCTGACACTCGTCACGCTGCTCCCGGCGATTCTGATGTGCATGACGCCTCTGGTGCGGTTGCTTGTGGTGTTTCATTTTCTGCGCCAGGCGCTGGGCACGCAGACGGCTCCATCCAACCCCACGCTGCTGGGGCTGGCCCTGATGATGACCTGGTTTCTGATGACGCCGGTCCTGACCCAGGTGGACCAGCAGGCGGTGGAGCCGTATCGCGGCGGCCAGATCACCGGGTGGGAGGCGATCGACCGGGGTGCGCAGCCGGTAAAACATTTTCTGCTGCGTTATGCGCGCGAAAAGGACCTGGCTCTGTTCACCGCCGCCGGGCAGGTTCCCCGGCCCGATACGCCTGCGGATCTGCCGATGCGGGTGGTGATTCCGGCCTACATTCTGTCGGAGCTGAAGGCTGGCTTCGCCATCGGGGCAGTGCTGTTTCTTCCATTTCTGCTGATCGACATGGTGACCGCGGCGATTACGACATCGATTGGCATGTTCCAGCTTCCGCCGGTGGTGGTTTCAACGCCGTTGAAGATTCTGCTGTTTGTGATGGTGGACGGCTGGAACCTGCTGGCCGGATCGCTTCTGAAAAGCTTCTGAGGGAGTGCGGATGACACCAGATATGGTTGCCGAACTTTTGCGCCAGCTGATGAGGGAATCGATGATTCTGGCTGCGCCGGTGCTGATTGCAGCGGCTCTGCTGAGCTTTGTTCTAAGCCTGCTGCAAACCCTCACCAGCCTGCAGGAGCAATCGCTGACCACGGTTCCGCGACTGGCCGCTGTGGCCATCATCCTGCTGGCCGGCATGCCCTGGTTCCTGAGCCGCATGGCGGACTATACCCGGCTTCTGCTGACCGATCTGCACCGTTACCTGGGCTAGAGAGACGGGAGGAATCTGTGATGACGGAGTGGAATGAGTTTTTGAGTGCGATGACCCTGGCCCTGGTGAGGGTGAGTGGAATGGTGACCTTTGCCCCGTTCTTCTCTTCAGCGGCGCTGCCGATGCGGGCCAAGGCGGTGTTCACGCTGGCGGTCGCTTATCTGCTGGCTCCGGTGGTGGCTGCTCTGCCGAACGCGCATGCTGTTTTGAGTTTCACAGCGTTGCTGGGGGAGTTGGCGGTTGGGCTGGTGTACGGGCTGACGCTTGCCCTGCTGAACGAGATGCTGCTTTTTGCCGGCCAGATTGCGGGTCTGCAGTTCAGTTTTTCGCTGGTCAATCTGCTGGACCCCGCGACATCGATTCAGACACCCCTGATGGGCGAACTCTTTCAGCTCTTCGGCACGCTGATCGTGCTGGCTGCGGGACTGGACCGCATTCTGCTGGCATCGATGGTGCGAAGCTTTCGCGTTGCGCCTCTGGGAAGTTACGCCCTGGCTCCACATTCCGCGCTGACAATTGTGCGCGCTGCGGGCGGCATTTTTCTGGCAGCCGTGGAACTGGCTGCCCCGGTGCTGGCGGCCACGCTGCTGGTGGAGATCGCCGTGTCTCTGCTGGGCAAGCTCAGTCCGCAGCTTCCGGTCATGTCTCTGACGGTGCCGTTGAAGACGCTGACCGGCTTCGCGCTGCTGGCTGGATCACTGGCGCTTTGGCCGCGCTTTGTTGAAGCGCGCTTCGACAACCTGCTCGACCTGGCCCAGCGGCTGATCGCCGCTCCGCCAGCCGGGTCGGGGGGATAACCGATGCCGGGAGAGCGCACAGAACAGGCGACGCAGCATCGTCGCGAAAAAGCCCGCAAGGAAGGCGACCTGCTGCACAGCCGTGAACTTTCGGCCGCGGCCGGCACGCTGGCCGGCGTGATGGCGCTTGGCGCGATGGGCGACGGGACGGTTGAGTCCTGGCGCGCAGGATTTGCCGCATTTCTCGATCTCGGTTCTGCGGCGCGATGGGAGCCCGCGCAGCTTGAGCCCACTCTTTATTCCATTCGGCGGATATCGCTTTCCCTGGTCGGGCCTCTTGGCATGGTGATGGCGGCGGTGGCTGCGGCAGCAGTGGGGGTGGGAATTCTGCAGACCGGCGGCATCAGCGTTCACGCCGAAGCGATCGGGTTCAAGCTCGACCGCATCAATCCCGTCAGCAATATCAAGAACCTGTTCTCACTGCGCGCGGCGGCGCGGCTAGCCAAATCGCTGCTTCCGGCGGGTCTGCTGGCGGTGTTTGCCGTGCAGCGCATCTCCAGGCAACTGGCGGAGCCGCCTTTTTCGACGGTGCGGCTGGAAACGCTTGGGTCCGATGTGTTCTCCCTTCTGAGGGCGGCGGCGTGGCTGCTGTTTGGCTGGGCTCTGGTCGATTATGCGGTGGAATGGCGCAGCCGCGAATCGCGGCTGAAGATGAGCCGCGAGGATTTGCGGGACGAGTACAAGGAGACGGAGGGCAGTCCGCAGATCCGCAGCCGCATTCGCGGCCTGCAGCGGCAGATGCGCCGCCGCCGCGTGAAGGCGGATGTTTCGCGTGCGGCCGTGGTGCTGACCAATCCCACGCACTACGCAGTGGCGCTGGGTTTCGACTTTGCATCGATGGATGCGCCGAAGGTGCTGGCGAAGGGGCGGAATCTGCTGGCCGAGGAGATCAAGGCCGAGGCCCGCTGGGCCGGAGTGCCGATTGTTGAGAACCCGCCGCTGGCCCGCTCGCTGTATCGCACGGTCGAGGTGGGGCAGGCGATTCCGGTTGATCTGTATGCGGCGGTCGCGGCGATTCTGGCCTACCTCTACAGGCAGCGCGTGGAGTCGGAGATGCGCGAACGGCGCTCGCGCGAAGCCGTTGTGCGCGCGCAGGAGATGGCGCGTCGCGCGAGCGCGATTCCGATGGCCACGATTCCTCCGGTGGAAGGAGAACTGCGATGAGCGCGACTGCATTGCCCGCCGCCTCTGCAGGCGCCAACTCGATCCTGGACCGGCTGCGTGAATATATTCTGCCGCTGGCATCGATCAGCGTGATTTTTGTGATGCTGGTTCCGCTGCCGGCAGCGGGGCTGGACTTTTTGCTGGCGTTGTCGATGGCGGCATCGATTATTGTCTTCCTCTCCGCGGTGCAGATTCGCCGCGCGGTCGAGTTGAGCGTCTTTCCCACGCTCCTTCTGCTTCTGACGCTGTTTCGTCTGGCTCTGAACATTGCGTCGAGCAGGCGGATTCTTCTGCACGGTTCGGAGGGAACAGGCGCGGCCGGCAAGGTGATCGAGGCATTCGGCCAGTTCGTCGTGGGTGGCAACTATGTGGTCGGGTTCGTTCTGTTTCTTGCGCTGATTGCGATTCAATTCCTGGTGGTATCGCATGGCGCTGTGCGCACGGCCGAGGTGACGGCGCGCTTTACGCTCGATGCGCTGCCCGGCAAGCAGATGGCGATTGACGCCGACATGAACGCGGGGCTGATTGATGAGGCCGAGGCGCGAAGGCGGCGTCAGGCGATCGCGCGCGAAGCGGAGTTTTATGGCGCGATGGACGGCGCGGCGCGGTTCAACCAGCGGGACTCGCTGGCCACCATCCTTATTACATCGATCAACATTATTGCGGGACTGCTGATTGGCACGTTGCAGCAGGGCGTTGACCTGAGCGAGGCGTTGCGCACGTATACGGTGCTCACGGTGGGCGACGGGCTGGTGACGATGATTCCGTCGCTGCTGGTGTCGGTGGCCGGAGGCATTACGCTGACCCGCGCCAACTCGGCTGGGATGCTGGGAGGCGAGATTCGCCAGCAACTGCTGGCGCGTCCGGCGACGCTGTATCTGGCTAGTCTTGTCTCGGCAAGCATGTGTCTGATTCCGGGGCTGCCGAAGCTGGCGTTTTTGCTGGTGGCTGGAGGGCTTTTCTGGAGCGGACGCCGGGTTACAGCCGGGCAGGCTGCCGAGCCGGCCGAGGCCGGACCTGCCGAGAAGAAGAAGGCAGAGCAGACGCAGGGTGCGGACCTGGCGGGCCTGCTGCGGCTTGAAGACCTGACGCTGGAGATTGGATTTCAGCTCATTCCGCTGGTGGACGAGAAGCAGGGCGGGCAATTGCTCAACCGGGTGCGCGCGCTACGCCGCCATCTCTCGGCGGAGATGGGCTTTCTGGTGCCTCCGGTGCATATTTCGGACAACCTGCGCCTGAAGCCGCGGGAGTATGTATTTTCATTGCGTGGAATCGAGATTGGACGCTGGCAGACGGAGGGAACTCAACTGCTGGCGGTCTCGGGAGACCCGAACAGACGGCCGCTGACGGGCAGAGAGGCGCGCGAACCCGCATTTGGAGTGCCTGCGGTGTGGATTGCTCCGGCACTGGAAGACCAGGCAATGGCCTCGGGTTATTCGGTGGTGGATGCGGTTACGGTGATGACCACGCATCTGGGAGAGCTGATCCGGCGGCACTCGAGCGAACTGCTTGGCCGGTCGGAGACCAAGCGGCTGATGGATGCGCTCAATGAGAGCCATCCCAAGCTGATCGAGGAACTGGTTCCGAAACTGCTTTCTCTGGGCGAAGTGCAGCGCGTGCTGGAGCAACTGCTGCGGGAGCGGGTGTCGATCCGCGACCTGGGCGCGATTCTTGAGGCGCTTCTTGAGACAGCGCCGGCAAACAAGAGCCTGGTGGCCCTGGTGGAAGCAGCACGCCAGGCGCTTCGGCGGCGGCTTATCCAGCCGTTGCTTGATGGCGATGGCCAGTTGCCGGTCTTGCTGCTTGATTCCGCGCTGGAGGATGAGATTCTCTCAGCCCTGGCTCCGGAGACCGGGCAGCGACTGCTCGCGCCTGCCGGGGCATCCGGCACTCCGGTATTGCGCAGGCTTACCGATTCTTTGAGACAACGTATCGGTGCAACGCCCGCCGCGGCCCTTCCGGTGCTTCTCTGTCCGAGTCCGGCGCGCTACTACGTCAAGCGCTGGCTGGACCCGATCCAGCCGCGGCTGGCGGTGGTGGCCGCAGGGGAAATTCCTCACGAAGTGCGCCTGCGCCCGGTTGGAACCCTGCGGTGAGAGGGCTGCGTGGGCTTGGCTGACGCAGCGGCGCAGTTGCGATGGGAAGAGTGGCATGAGGGAAAGGGTCTGACATGGAGATGGAGACAGCGGGGACGGCGGCAAACAAGACAATCCAGCGTCGAGGTGCTGTGGAAGGCGGTTATCCGCCCACCGTGGCCGGCGGACAGATGCTGAGCGGTGAACAGGAGCGGGTGCTGCTTGAGCATCTGCCCATTGTGCGCTTTCTGGCCCGCCGCATCCACGAGCGGTTGCCGCAGCATGTGGATATCGAGGACCTGGTTTCGGCGGGCGTGGTGGGGCTGATGGATGCATTCGCCAAGTTCGATCCGGCGAAGAAGGTGCAGTTTCGCAGCTATGCGCAGTTCCGCATCCGGGGAGCGATTCTCGACAGTCTGCGGACTCTGGACTGGAGCCCGCGCGAGCTGCGGCGCAAGGGCCGCGCGGTCGAGGAAGCCATCCGCGTGCTCACGGCGCGCCTGGGCAGGCCACCCGGCGAAGGAGAGGTAGCCGAAGAAATGGGTCTGGGGATCGGAGACTACCAGCAACTGCTTGGCGATCTGAAGGGGCTGGAGATCGGCACGCTGCACGTTGAGCGCAACGAGGACTCCGGCGAGGACGAACTGGCCTATGTTCCGGGGCGTCCTGAGGAGGACCCGCTTTTCTGCTGCCTGCGCGGCGAGCTTGAGGAACGGCTTGCGGATGCGATTGCGCATCTGCCCGAGAGGGAACGCCTGGTGATGACGCTCTACTACTACGAGGAGATGACCATGCGCGAGATTGGACTTGCGCTGGGGGTTGTCGAGTCGCGGATCTCGCAGGTGCAT
>JAJYBT010000138.1 GCA_021778875.1 Acidobacteriota bacterium
TGGAGCCGCAGACTGCTGCTCATGGCCGGCGCAGGCCACGTGCGCAACCCCCGCTCGATCTTTCCCTGAATCGCGCAAAGTGGACAATTTCTATCCAAAATGCGCAAGTACTTGCGCACCCCCGCTGCAATTTATAGGTAAGACATTGATTCTAAATAAATTTCATTTGGACTGCGAATTGCTATACGTCAGGTCGTAACGTTACGGCAATTTGAAGCTAAAAATTGAGTCTCAACTCGTGGGGTGTAGATGCGCATTCAGTCAGTACGGGCCATCAGTCTACTTTTGCTTGGTTTCACTCTTTCCATCGGGATGGCGCGCGCGAATAGCTTCGCGGTGCTTTTTTCCAACTCCAATGCTGCTGGCGATCCCATTGTGGGTACGGGAACCTTCAGTTTCAGCGGTGCCTACGGGGACGGAACCTATCTGTTCACCAGTCTGACCAACCCCAACATCAACTTCACGGTGGACGGCTACAACTTCACCAACAGCAGTATGGATACCGCCAACCTGAGCGACGTCCAGGTCGTCATTTACGATGGCGGGACCAATTTCTACTTTGATACCAGCTGCTCCGTGACCGGCTGTTACGGTCCAAACGGTGGATCGCTGGATTTCCTCAACGCCGCAGGCAACGTGCTTTCAACCGAGCCCAGCTACGCTGGCCCTACGCCCTTAAACGAGTACTATGCCACCGTCGCCGCTGATGCTCCCGACACTTCCTTCGGTTACTACGGCACGAGTATCCCGCCGTCAACACCGGAGCCTTCAAGCCTGGTGCTGCTTGGAACAGGACTGGCAGGCATACTGATTCGCCGCTTCCGGCACGCATAGGTGGCGAAACACCTGCCTCCCATGCCTTCGCAACGGCTGTCGTCAGCCCGGTCTCAGCGCGATCGGGCAGCGCCTGCGCCGTGATGTCTCAACCGCTGTTGCGGCTCCCTCCCACCGCTCCGTGCGGGAGCACGGCGTGCGCGCAGTTCCGCGTAAAGCTCCTCCCATCGATCGAGCGCCGTCTCCAGGCTGAAGTGCTCGGCCACATGCTCCCGCGCCCGTTTGCCCATCGCCTGGCGTCGTTCCGCCGGCATCTGCATCAGCCCGTCCATCGCCGCCGCCATCCGTTCTCCATCGCCTGCGGGCACAAGCCATCCAGTCTCTCCATCGGCAACGGCTTCGCGTGTCCCCGCCACGTCCGTCGCCACCACCGGCAATGCGCATGCGCCCGCCTCCAGCAGCACCATCGGCAGACCCTCGTACCGTGATGCAAGCGCCACCCCGTCGGCAGCCTGCATCCAGCGCCTCACGTCGCGGCAAAAGCCGGCAAAGTGGACGCGCGGGCTCAACCCGAGCTGCGTCGTCATCGCGCGCAGCTCCGCCTCCAGCGGTCCCGTGCCCAGTATCAGCAGCCGCGCCCGTGCGTTCACCCGCGCAAAGGCCCGCAGCAGCGTCGGATAGTCCTTCACCGACTCCAGGCGTCCTGCCGCGAGCCACAAAAACGCGTCTCCGGCGCCCAGCTCCTTGCGCGCCTCCACACGGATCTGCGCGCTCGGGAGCCACTGCTCCATTGCCACCCCGTTCCCCACCACGCGCAGCCGCTCCGGCTCCACCATGCCCGCCGCGCAGTGCGATGCCGCTACGGCCTGGCTCACCGCCGTCACCTGGTCCGGCAGCCACCGGCTGATCGCATACCCAAACCGGCGCCACCGTCCTCCCGTCGCGGAGCTGTGCAGCGTATCCAGAACCACCGGCGCCCGCGCCGCCAGCCGCGACCAGCGTGCGAGCCACGCCGCATGCGCCAGATGCGCGTGCACCACATCCGGCCTCTCCCGGCACAGCCATCGATGGAACTGCAGCCATCCCCGCGGATCGGCAAGGCCTTTCCGCATGTGCAGGCTGATGAATCCAACCCCGGCGCCGGCCAGTTCCTCGGCCGCCGCGCCGCCGCTTCCGGTCAGCGCCACCACGCTCACGCGCCATCCCCGCCGTCGCAGTCCTGCCGCCAGCAGCACGGCCTGATTCTCGGCGCCGCCAATGCGGTCCAGGCCGGGAATCACCACTGCGGCATGGTTCACGGCCTTCTCCACGCGTGCGCCCCGATCAACTGCTCGTAGGCCGCCAGCGCATTCTCAAAGCTGAACTCATTTGTGCTTTGCCGCATGCCTGTTTCCGCCCGGCGCCGCCTGCGGTAGCGCGGAAACAACGCCGCCACCGCCGCGCACAACAGCGCCACGGTAAATGAGATGGCCAGGAAGGGAAGTGCAAGAAGAAGCAGAACCAGCGAGAGCGAAAGGCGAACAAAATCACGAAGCAAAAGGCCCTCCAGCGATCGGGCATGCAAAAATGCGCTCGATGCAATTGCGATAACGGGCAACCATGCTTGATGGAGGTGGGCGCTGCTCGATGAAACCACGCCAAAATACATTTTGGCCTGGCACGCCCCTGCGATCTCCGTCTCAGCAAGACCCAGACAACGCAGGAGTGACCCCGGTAACTGGTCCTTCAGTAGCGGTGGAAAATGTAGTCTTAGGAAACATCGAACGGCTTCGCTTTGTCAAGCAGGAAACATCGCTTAGGAAAAAGCCGCATGTTAATTACTTTGGGTCCATTCGTAACCACTCGCGCACGGTTCAATTCCGCTCCGCTTCAGCCGCCGCGCGCGGCTTCCTTCCCGCGTTACCTGCCTCCGCTTGCGGCCTGGCCCGCCGCCAGGAATGCGTGCCGATAGCGCGCTCCCGCAGGCAGGCTCTCCAGGGCCTCGATCAGCGCCGCGGCCAGAGCTGCGCTCGATGCTTCTCTGGCCAGCCATGTTCCCTCGCGCCCGCGCAGCAGCTCAATCACTCCTCCTGATGCCGGCGTCGCCACCAGTGGCAGTCCCGCCGCCGCCGCTTCAAGCAGCGCGTTCGGCATGCCTTCGTACCGCGACGAAAGCACAAACACCGTCGCCCCCGCAAAATACCCATACGGATTGGTCAGACCGTCCGCGATGTGCACCGCGTCTTCAAGCTGATGCGAGCGGCACTGCGCCAGCAGCGCCGCTCGCTCCTTTCCCGAGCCTGCAATCACCAGATCCGCCTCCGGAAAACGCCGGCGCACCGCGGCCATCGCCTCGATCAGCAGGTCGAATCCCTTCTCCGGAGCCAGCCGCCCCGCCGCCAGCAGATGCGGGCCCGCGCCGCTCCACGCCATCGGCGTCGCCTGCGCCGCCACAATGCCCGCGACGTCAATCGGGTTGGGCAGAACCGCCAGCCGATCCCCGGCAAGCGCGGCCTCCCGCTGCAGATCGTCGGCCATCGCGCGCGACTGGCAGATGATGCAGTCGGCGCGCCGGTACAGCAGACGGTACAGCAGCCGCGTGTACCAGGGCACGTGTCCCTTTGTCAGAATCGCCGACACCGTTGAGTTCTGCCGCACCAGCAGGCGCGTCTTCGCCGGCAGAAAGGGACGCAGCAGCAGCACCGCGAAGCTGATCTCCGGCGCCCCGCAAAGGATCACCTCCGGCCGCAGACGCCAGATCAGCCGCAACAGCGGCAGCGCCGCCGCCCGCGCCCGGCCCGCCTTCAGCGCGTGAACCCTCACCGCGCGCGGCAGGGCCTCGGCCTCCGCCGCATCGCCCCGCGTCAACGCCACATGAACTTCAAAGCGAGCCTGCGGCAGTCCCTGCGCCACCAGCGCCATCACGCGCTGTGCGCCACCCCCGCCGGCTTGAGTTGTCAGCAGGAGCACCCTGGCGCGTTCCACAGACCATCTCCTCAGAGGAAAATTATTCTCCCGTCGCATCCCCCGCGAAAGATGTGTTCTCCATCACTGAATTTTTCCGGCTAACTCATAACAATGATTGAAAACATTACATTTGTAATCTTTCTTCCTTACAGTCTGCGCTTCGGTGGCTTGATTCACCACACTTCTCATTCGCCCTGGCGGAAAATGGCAGACTCAGTTCGATCTCTTTTCAAAATCTCTTCGTTTCACAGTGATGTGCAGCCCACCATCCTGGTCGGCATCACCCATGCCCAAACCTGTCTCGTTCTCGCCGCCAGGTTGCGCGCCCTGCGCCACGCCGGCTTTCGTGTCCTGCTGCTCTCAAGTCCGGGCCCCCTGCTCGATCAGACCGCGGCGCGCGAGGGCGTGGAGCGGATTGCGCTGCCTATGCGGCGCGGCATCTCGCCCTTCGCCGACCTGCTCTCGTTCTTCCTGCTCTGGCGGCTGATCGGCCGCTGCAAGCCAGATCTGGTCGAGTTCAGCACCCCCAAGGCCGGCCTGCTCGGCACCGTCGCCGCCTGCTTGCGCCGCGTGCCCCGCCGCGTTTACATGCTGCGCGGCCTCAAGCTTGAGACAAGCTCCGGCCTCAAGCGCCGGATCCTGCTCGCCGCCGAACGCCTTACCACCCGCTGCGCCCACGTCGTTCTTTGCAACAGCCAGAGCCTGCGCCAGCAGGCCGTGGCGCTCGGCGTCGCTCCCGACGCCAAACTCCAGTTGCTGGGGGAGGGAAGCAGTAACGGCGTGGATGTCGATCGCTTCAGGCCCGGACCGAGCCCGGTGCGGGAGCGGTTGGGCATTCCGCAGGGCGTGCCCGTCGTAGGCTATTCGGGGCGGCTTACACGCGACAAGGGACTGCCCGAGCTCTTTCAGGCCTTCGACCTCATCCTCTGCGCCGAGCCCGCCGCCCACCTGCTTCTCGTGGGCTGGTTCGATGTCGCTGAAGACGCCCTCGACCCGGAGTTCCGCCGCCGCATCCTCGGCCATCCGAATATCCGCTGTACCGGCTTCGTCCCCGACACCGCTCCCTACTATCGCGCCATGGATATGATGGTCCTGCCCACCTGGCGTGAAGGCTTTCCCAACGTCGTGCTCGAAGCCGCCGCCTCGGGCATCCCCGTCGTTACCACGGCCTCGACCGGCGCGCGCGACTCGGTCGTTCCCGAGGTCACCGGGCTGCTCATTCCTCCCGGCTATCCCGAGGCCATCTTTGAGGCCGTGCTCAAGCTCATTCGCGACCCGGTTCGCCGCCGCCGCATGGGCCTGGCTGCCCGCGCCTGGACTCTCGAACACTACGCCGAGTCCCGCGTGGTCGGGCTTACCGTGGACTATTACAGGAACCTCATCGGTCGGCGGCTGCTTTCCGCCCCCGGGAACGCATGAGCCCCGTCGCGTTGTGGCTCAAACGCTCATCGGCCTCTCGATCCGCTCAGCCCGAGATCTCTTCGCTGCCAAACAGCTCCGGCTGCTCCTCGCCCGTCTTCGCCGCCTCTGCCCGTCTCCGGCTCGCGGCTCCGATCAGGCTCAGCACTTCAAGCTCCTGGATCGCCTGGCGCGGCACATAAATCCGCTGCGTGTTCGAGCGCGTATCCGGTGGCGTGAGCAGCAGTCCCGCCCCGTCCACCAGCGATCGGTCGTTGGCTGCCAGGCCTTCCAGTTCGTCGCCGTCCATCAGCGTCAACCGCAGCCAGAGACCGGCCGCGCGGGGACGCACCGAGAACCGCTTGCGCTGCAGCCGCTCCGGGTTGCTCTGATCCGCGGGACCGGCAGGCAGGTCCCGCACATAGCAGACCCACTTCACCTGCTCCCATCCCACCCGCACTACCTTCCCCGTCAGATCCAGAAACTCCAGCTCCGGCTGCTGCTGCCCAAACTCCATCCCCGCATAGCCCGCGCTCCAGTCCCGCGAGAACTTACGCACAATGACGGGTTTGCGCGCCGATGCCATCGCTCTGAATTGTCGCACGGACGGCCGGGCTGCGGTGGCTGATGCTGTTGCCCCTTCCGGCTCTCCGTCCGCAAATGTCCATCCGGCCGGCCGCCGAATCATTCAGGCGCTCCTGCGCATCCAATACGGTTTGGCCTCACTTCATAACTGGTCATTCTGCTCGACTTGTGTTAATGTTTGTGTTTGCCGGTTTCTTTGGATTGCCCGTAAGGGCTGCAACATCAGAGATTTGGCTCAAGGCGAGGATGGCGGAAACAGGTTAGCGCATGCCCGACTACATCTACCTTCTGGAAAATAGGCTCTCGGCCGACCAGCGCCACGCTCTCACGCATCTGCGCAACGTGGCGCGGGAAGCAGGCAACATTCTGTTTCTTACCGGAGACGCGGTGCGCGACCTCACCAGCGGTCACGCCGTGCGCGAACTTGAAGTGGCAGTGCAGGGAAATGCCCTCAAGCTAAAGAAAGCAATCGAGAAATCAGGCGGAAAGCTCTGGGGTGAGGATGAGCCTTCCCGCAGCCTCTACCTCTGCTTTCCCGGCACCGTCCGGGTCAATGTTGTCAGCACCCATCGCACGGACTATCCCAAACCGGGCAAGCCCGTCTATCACTGGGCCTCGATCCAGGACGACCTGCGCCGCCGCGACTTCACCATCAACTCCATGGCCATCTCCCTCAACGAGGGCTCCTACGGCCTGCTCATGGATCCGCTCAACGGCGCCGCCGACATCGAATCGCGGACTCTCCGCCTGGTTTCGAACTACGGCTTTCTCGAGCAACCCTCGCTCCTGATCCGCGCGATTCGCTATCGTGCCCGCCTCGGCTGGGAGATGGACCCAAGAACCCAGACCCGCTATGAAGATGCCCGGAACGAGGGCGTGATCGAGTTCCTTTCCGCCCATGACCGCAGCCGCGAGCTCGAGCAGATCGGGCACGAGGAAGATGGGCTCAAAGTCCTGCGCGCACTCGAGGCGGAAGGCTGGATGAAGGTTCTTTTCCCGGCCTGGACCTCGGCCAAAGCCGACGAGAGCAAACTCACCGCGCTTCACGATCTTGCCGTGCAGTTGCTCATGCAGGGGGTTCATCCTGACATGTCG
>JAJYBT010000139.1 GCA_021778875.1 Acidobacteriota bacterium
AGCGTCAGCGCCGGCATCCCGCGAATCTCCCACCGCCAGTGGTTCGGCGCCACCTCCACCGCCTTCAGCGGCGCGTAGTTGTGCCACGCCTCCGTGTGCGCTCGTCCCGCCGGCAGGTCCACCTCCAGCGCCTCAAACGCCACCGGAATCCCGTTCTGTATGTGCCACAGCTTCTCCTGCATATAGGGCGCCATCACCTCTTCTGACTCGCATATCTCCACCGCGCCCACATCCACCGCCGGCGGATGCGCCACCCGCTCCTTCTCCGTCGACAGCATCACCGGCACGCTCGTGTCGCCCCGCTCCACAAAGTCCGAGTCCTGCGCCTCATACTGCTTCCCCTCCGCCGTAATCGTCCACGCGCGGAAGTAGTTGATCTTCTGGTCCACGTCATAGCTCACGCCGCACACGTTGCCGCGCCCCTGCGGCTGCAGAATCCGGATCGCCTCGCGTTCGCGCTCCACCGCCCGCCCCTGATCGTCCACCGTCTCCACGTACTCGTCGTACAGAATCACGGCGGCGGCGTCCTTCACGTTGTCCGGCGTCGCAGTCTTCGCCGCCTCCAGCCCCCACTCCGGCACCGGCCGCGATTTGCCAAACAGTCCCGCCTGCGCCGGAAGGCACGCCAGCGTCACCAGCGCGGCCATCCCCGCGCGCATCGCCGCGCCCCGCCGTTGCACAGGCCCGCGCATCCTCAGTTCCCCTTGGCGGCCGGGCCGCGTCCCAGCACCAGTTGCTGCTCGTCGGCGGTGGCCACCTTCTCGTAAAAGTCATGCAGCGCGCCGTACTCGCTCTGGCTCAGAATCGTGTAGTTGTACGCCATCGCCCGCATCACCCGCACTGAGCCATCCTTTGACGCCGCTGCCATCTTCAGCAGCGCATGGTCCGTCCAGTTCAGATTCGTCGTCTGCGGCAGGCTCTCCACCGTGTACCCCGCCGGCAGGTGATACGTCACGTCATCCTGCTCCAGCATCGGATAGTGCACATCCACCGGAATCGCCCTGTCCTTCTCCGTCACAAACGGATGCTTCGCGTGCGACTCGAAGAACAGTCCCGGCAGAAAGTAGTGCTTGCCCGTCGCGCTGCCCATCGCCCCCGTCACCTTCACTGTGGCAATCAGGTTCGAGTTGTAATCATCCAGTCCCAGAAAGTGGTCAAAGTCTCCCTGTATGCCATCCGGAAGCCCATTCCGCATCCACTCGTTGAACTGCTTCTTCACCTCTTCCGCGTCGTTCCTCAGCGCCAGTTGCCGCCAGCGCAGCGCATCCTGCCCAGACAGCACGATCCGCACCGTCCCCGTCACCGAGCCATCCGCGCCCATGTCCAGGCTGGCCACGCGGTTCACCACGTCTTCCTTGTAGGTCAAGGGCGGCACTATCCCAAACGTCGCATTGCCGCTCTTCGCATCCATGCGCAATCCCCCCGTCAACGCATGCTTCCAGTGCATCTCGCCAAACGGGCACATCTTCTCGCCGGGGTCCAGGAACACCTCCTTGCCCCCGATCGACACAATCGCAATGTAGTCGTCCAGTTGGCCCAGCGAAAGATAGTTCTGGTCAAAAATCGCGCGATTCCGGTTCACCACCTGCATCGGATACGCCTGCAGTCCCGCCGCCTGCGCCAGTGCCACGTACAGCAGCGCCAGGTCGTCGGAGGCGCCGCTCTTCTGGTTCCACACGTCCTCGGCGTCCTTCGCCTGTTTCAGGTTCTCCGTCTTCCGTTCCGCGCTGGACTTGGTCCGCGTAAAGTCCGTGTTCTCCAGCTTCATCACCGCGTCATAGATCTTCCGCGCCTTCTGTTCCTCCGTGTCGCCCGCGCCCACCAGCCCGCTCGCTGCGTCCTGCAGCGCCTTCGTCGGGCTGGCAAACTTCTCCGTATCCTTCGCCCAGTACTTCCCCTCGTCCTTCCAGAACTCCTCCCCTGTCCGGAAGGCCGTGTAGTAGAACTCCACCCGCCACTTCACCGTATTCAGCGGAGGCATCCAGTCGCTATCCGGCGTCGCCGGCACGTCCGCAATGTCAAACGTGTAGCGTCCGCGCTGGTCCGCCACCACCTTGTTTCCTGCCGGCGCCCGCACGCTGTACATCAGCTGGCCCACCGTCTGCCCCCGGCTGTTGGTAATGGTGTGCGCGCCGTCGTGCAGCGGCGTGAACATGTAGTGCGCCTTGTGCACAAAGTACGGCTGCTGCACATCCCACGTCGGCGACGACACCACGTCGTCGTCATACTGCAGATCCAGCTTGTACTCCAGAATGCTCCCCACCTCCACGCTCGGCAGCGTAAACACCATCGTGTTGATCTGGGTATCCTTCGTCTTCACCGCCACCAGGTCGGCGGGCTTCGTGGTCATTGGAATCACCGTGCCGTCCGGATGAATCGTCCGCCCCGCCACGCCGCGCACCTTGGTCGTCCGCCGCCCATACGGTATCCGCACCGTCGCCAGCTCCTTGCCCTTCTCCGTCAGCACCTTAATGCGCTCGTAGTAGCTGTGATAGTGCAGCGTGTCATCCGTCGTCTCTTCCCGGTACAGATACACCGCCGCCGCTCCCGGAGCCTTCGGGTCCGCGGTCATCTGTAACTCTTCCTTCGTCGGAGTTTGAAACTGCCCATGCAGCAGAGGAGAGGAGATCAGTGCGGTCAGCAGGAACAGGGCACACAACAGGGTCCGGTTTCGCACGGCGCCATCCTTTCGGAGTTATAGCGATTCCGGAACCGTCCTGCCTCGGAGCCGATAGCTCCAGTCCGGCGCAAGCGCCACAAAGCCTGCTGCCCCGCAGGTCGCAAGCCGGCGCACTCGTTCTGGAATCGTTGAAATTCCCCGCAAGTCTAACGCAAACCCGCCGCGCACGGATGTGATTCCCGCGAATTATTTCTCGTAGAGAAACTCAAGTCCGCAAGCGCGGCAATCTCCGCGTAACTAACCCCATAACTCTTCGGTAAATAAAACCAGTCCGCTCCCAGTTACTCCGCCGTCCAGCCCGCCGGCCGCACTCCCAGCGCCTCCAGCATCGTCGTCACCAGCGCCAGCGGCAGCCCCACCACGTTGAAGTAGCAACCCTCCACCCGCGGAATCCATCGCGCCGCCCGTCCCTGAATGCCGTACGCCCCCGCCTTGTCCATCGGCTCGCCCGTGGCCACATACGCGG
Source organism: Acidobacteriota bacterium (assembly GCA_021778875.1). The sequence continues at coordinate 3,147 of JAJYBT010000139.1, forward strand.
CAATCTCCGCCTCGCTCATGGTCACAAAGCGCACGCCCGTCACCTCGGCGGCCACCTCGGCCCGCGTCGCCGTCACCACCGCCACGCCGGTAATCACGCGATGCGTCTGCCCGCTCAGCAGCCGCAGCATCCGCTTCGCGTCCTCCGCGTCCTCCGGCTTGGCCAGAATCTGCCCATCCACCGTCACCGTCGTATCCGCGCCCAGCACCACCCACCGGTGCCCCATCCAATCCGCGTCCTTTGCGGATTGGGTGGAAGACCACGAACGTTGTGCATTCGATGCTTCTGTGTTGATACCGGAAGAAGAGATCGTATCCAGCACCGCCTGCGCCTTCTCCCGCGCCAGCCGCGTCACATACGCAATCGCATCCTCGCCCGCCCGCACATCCTCGTTCACATGCGCCGGACGCACCTCAAACACAAATCCCGCCTGGGTCAGCAGCTCCCGCCGTCGCGGAGAAGCCGAAGCAAGTATCAGCATCCTCTCCTCCACCTACGCCCGCAGCCCCGTCCGCAGCCCCGCCGCCGTCGCCACGCCCCACGCCATCGCCGGCGTGTTGTGCGCCATCCCAAACCGCCCGTCCGGCCCCAGCAGAATAATCCCCCCATGCCCGCCCAGCCGCCGAAACAGGTATCCGATCGCCTCGCATGCCGCCGTCTCCGGAGCCATCCCTGCCGCCACGTGGTCTGTCGCCCACTTGCCCAGAACCAGCTTCATAATCGGTTCGCCCCAGCCCGTCAGGCTCACCGCCGCGGCCTCGTTGTCCGCATAGCAGCCGCACCCAATCAGCGACGAGACCCACACGCGCCCCGGAGTCTTGTTCAGCGTGCCGCCCGTCGAGGTCGCCGCCGCCAGGTTCCCCGCCGCGTCCAGCGCCACCGCGCCCACCGTGTCGTGCGAGGTCATCTCCGCGCCGCACGCCGTCTCCGGACTCTTGTCGTCCCGGTGTCCGCTGAAGGTGTCATCCGCCAGTCCCGCCGCCTCGCGTGCCTGCGCCGCCGCCAGCCGTTCGCGCTCGCGCTCCAGCACCAGTTCGCTGTTATCAATCAGCGTCATGCCGTGTTGCCGCGCAAACTCCTCCGCGCCCGCGCCCACAAAGTACACATGCGGACTCTCCTCCAGCACCAGCCTCGCCGCCTGTATCGGATTCCGCAGCCGCTCCACGCACGCCACGCCGCCCGCCTTCATCCGCCCGCCGTCCATCAGCAGCGCGTCCAGTTGCACCCGCCCGTCGTGCGTCAAAAAGCTGCCGCGACCCGCGTCAAACGTCGGATCGTCCTCCATCCCCGTCACCGCGGCCTCCACGGCATCCAGCGCCGTGCCGCCGCGCTTCAGGATCGCGTAGCCCGCCTCCAGCGCGCTCCGCACGCCCGCCTCATGCGCCGCCGCGGCATCCTCCGGAATCGCCCACGCCCCGCCATGCACCAGCAGAACCGGTTCCTGCTTCCTCGCTGAACTCATCCGCATATGGTAGTGCATTCCGCTTCCCCGCAGCCCGCCGCCGTATACTCGTCCTGCGCGTCTTCCCCGCGGCCGCAGCCCGGTCGTCCCAGCCGCCGCCAAGCCATCGCAGGAGAAAGAACCACCATGCCATCCGTCACCCGCAGATCCTTCCTCGGCCACGCCGCCGCCGTCTCCGCCGCCATCGCCACCCCCGCCCTCGCCGCCGCGCAAGCCCCCGTGCTCTTCAAGCCCGGCGACTGGAAGATGGCCTCCTTTCAGCAGCTCCTCCAGTCCAGCCACGACGTCAAGCAGCTCTACGACGCCACCATCGTCGACGACGGCAACGCCCTCGACCACATGGTCAACTCGCTCAACGGCCTCCAGTTCGGCTTCGGCATACCCGCAGATCGCATCAAGCTCGTCGGCGCCTTCCGCGCCATGGCCACCGTCCTCAACTACGACGACGCCGCCTGGGAGAAGTACCGCATCGGCGAGCAGCAGAACATCAAGGACCCCAAAACCGGCAAGCCCGCCATCCGCAACATCTTCGCCGCCAGCGCCGCCGGCAGCCCGCCCCACTACACCTCCACTGACCCCGACAGCGACAACTCCCTCTACCAGGACGCAAGCATCTCCGCCCTCCAGGCGCGCGGCGTGCAGTTCCTCGCCTGCCACCTCGCCATCCACCACCACGCCAAAATGCTCGTCACCAAACTCAAGCTCCCGCAGACGCCCGCCGAGGTCGAGCGCGATCTCGCCGCCCACCTGCTCCCCGGCGTCCTTGTCGTCCCCTCCATGGTCTCCGCCATCGCCATGCTGCAGGCCCGGGGCCAGTTCACCTACCTCCGCATGTAGCCTGCCTGCGCGCGCCGCCGCCGCCACAGAAAAAGGGGCCGCGCGCATCCGGCGCGGTCGCCGCAAAAAGAAAGGGGCCGCGCGCATCGCACGCAGCCCCCGTCTGTTACGCGGCTCTCCCCAGGCCGTCCTGATCCGTCCCTGGTTTTACTGGCAGCTCGGGAACTTGTAGCTCCCGATGTACGTCCCCCAGTTCGTATAGGTGCCGTTCGTCTTCAGATACTCATTCGTGTACCAGAACGTACAGTCATCCGGGTCAATGCTCATGCTGGAGTAGTCGCCCCACCGCGTCGCCTTCGTCTGCGAGCCCGTTCCCGTCAGCAGCGTGGAAGACGTCCGCATCGTCTCCGTAGTGTCATCCCACTGCCTGCCCGTAAACGCCATACCCGGATACACCGACGAGCTCGACGTGCTGAAGCCCAGCCCCAGGTTGCCCAACTTGTCCTGCGCTATGCTGCCCATCCAGCGGTACAGGCTCGTGTCCGGCGAGTACGTGCTCTCCTGCGTCACCTGCGGGTTCGTCCCCGGATTCTCAATCACGTACCACCGCACGCCCGTCTGGTTGCTCGCCGAGCTCACCTGCACCGAGTGGTTCACCACCAGCGCATCGCCGCTGAAGCCCGTATTCGCTCCCCCCGCGTAGTTCCGGTATGACAGCCGGTACATCAGCCGGTCGCCCAGCGAGTCCAGCTTCTCCCGCGTCCCCGGCTGCGGAACGCACGCCCCGCCGCCGCATGCCGTGTGGAAGGCCGTCACCGTCAGCGCCGTCGGTCCGCTCAGCGCCGTCGGGTCGGTCGTTTTCCTCGGGTCAAACTTGTACTGGTACAGGTTCAGCGTGTTCGTGCCAGAGAAGCTCAGGTACAGCCCTCCCGTGCCGCTCGGTGCCGCCGTCGTCCCGTCCATATCCGCCGGCAGCACGCTCGCCGCGCTCGAATTCAGGATGCACGTCATCGTCGCCAGAGAGTTGGTGCCGTTCGGCAGCGGCAGTGCGCAAAAGTTCGCACCCTTGAAGGTGGCGCCGTTCGCAAACATATTCGCGGAAAAATACAGCCCGGAGTAGCTGCGTGAGCTCTCCTGCCAAACCCCCAGCTTCGGATAATCCGGCAGGCTCGCCCCAAACTGGTAGCTGTACACGTCATACGCGCCCGTCGCGTCCGCCGTCGTTGACACCGCCAGGCACCACTCGTTTTGCGAAAAGCTGCTGTTGTAGGCCAATTGGCTGATCAGCCACTTCTGGTCCGCCTTGTCCCACAGCACAATCGGATCGCCGCCATCCTTCGTTGTGCACAGGTCCGTTGCGGGCAGCCCTGCGTTCATCCAGATCGTGTGCAGCGCTGCCGGT
>JAJYBT010000140.1 GCA_021778875.1 Acidobacteriota bacterium
GATAGGCCACATGGCTGCTGACCCTCCTCGCCCGGCACCGGAATGCGCGAGCTGTAGAAGACCGGCAAAGTCATTCCCTGATACTTCTGTTTGGCAATCAGGCCTGCAGGCAGCGGCGCGGCATCCCCGCCTGGAGGCGCAAGCTTTAAGCGGAGTACAGAGAACTGCCCCGGCAAAACCAGCGCTACTTCAGCGCCAGGGGGAATGCGGTCCAGGGCGCCGGACGGTATGTAGACCCGGGCAACACGTGGGCCGTCATCGGCAAGATCGAGAAGCGGCTGCCCAGTGGCAACATCCTGATCGCGCAGCAATGCAGGATCAGCCGTCAGTATTGTTCCGTCAACCGGCGCTTTCAAAACAAGAGATGACTGCGCCTCGCGGGCAATCCCAGTGAACTGTTCCGCGGCATCCTGTTCTGCTGCCGCGCTTCCGATGCTCTGGCCTTGCATTTGCGCGCTGAATGCCCGAAAGCGCGCGCTGCCGGCCTGGTCGGCGGCATAGGACTGCATGGAGGCGGCGGCAATACTGGTCAGCCGCAGCAACGGTTCGCCGGCATGCACGGTTTCACCTTCGCGCACAAATACAGCGGTTACACGCCCGGGAACCGCCGCGTGCAGCGTGTGCGCGTGCATCGGCTCAATTACGTAGTAGGCGCTCTCGCGGTCGCGCCACAGCGGCAGGAGAAAAAGGGCCAACACCAGTACTGTGCCAACCGCGTGAGCCGGACGCCATCGCATGTTTACGTCAAGCCGCTGCTCCCACACTTGCCCGAGCACGCCTCGCATGGAGCGAAGTCGCGAGCGGAAGATAGCAAATGCCAGCGCGCCAGCCGGGATGAGAGCAAACTCGGCCATCCACTTGTACGAGATATTGAAAGCGAATCGCACAACGACAAACAGCAGCGTGTAGCTGTACAAGCCTGAAATGAATGCGTAAACAACGAAGAGCGGCGCACGCCGGCGCGGCACAACCGGCACCGCAACCGGCAAGCGAAGAATATGGTTCTGGAACCATGCGGAAAGGAACGCCGTGGACCGCTCTTTCAAGTCGGGAATCTCTATCGCTTCTGTAAGGAAGTAATAACCATCCAGCTTGATGAGCGGGTTCAGGTTGAGTACAACAACGGCGATACCGGTGAGGAGAATAACCTGGTACATGAAGTCATGCAGCCAGGTTCCCGGCGCTGTATTGAACCAGACAATCATCGCAAGTCCGCATATCATCAGCTCAATCCAGATGCCGGCGATGATCGTGGCCAGCCGCTGCAGCTTGGTCGCATAAGCCCAGCTTTCGGTTACATCGCAATAGAACGCGGGAGCAAGATAGAGAAACATCAGGCCCATGCTGTGTACCTGCCCGCCAAAATGCTTGCAGGTGAGGCCATGTGCCGATTCATGAATGAAGCCGACGATGAGCAACAGAAGCCAGAACTGCACAAAGTCCAGTAAGCTCTTGTTGGTAAAGGTGTAAAACGTCACGATGTCCGGTTCCATGAACTTCCAGGTGGATACGAAGACCGCAACCTCAAACACAAAAAGCAGAACGGCCGCCAGCGCACACCAGCGGCTGTAGATAAAATCACCCACTGCTCGATCGAGCCAGCCAAGATAGCGATCCGGATCCCAGGCGGAGAAGCTGATATGCGCCAGGTTCACCTTCGATCTGCTGCGGCGTTCCCGCTGAGCAATCAGCTTTGCATTGAGAGCAAGATTCTTTTCCTGCGGCGTCTTGTACCATAGGCCAGACTCTTCAAGGCCATCGGCAAACTGGCTCACATCTTCCGCACCAATCCAGGAGCCAGTCTGGCTTGAAAATAACTCGGCAATCTCCTCAAACGAGCGGACGCCGTCAAACAGTTGCGCAAGCTGCCACTGAGAAGGCGAGAAGCGAAAGAAGTTTGCCTTCTCGCGTTGCAGAATGCCGACGACGGGCTCGCCATCGAGCACGTCTTCGCGGACGATCAGATCCGGATCCAGACGCGGCGGCCGGCTGCGTGCGATCCGTGCCTTGGGAATCTCCGGCAGTGCTGCGTCGAGTGCTTCACTCAGGTTCATGGCGCCAGACGTACCTGCATTGTCATTCCCGGTTTGAGCAACCGCGATGGGTTCACGACCGCTCCCACCACCTGCACACTGCCGCTTGCAGGGTCCACAACCGGGCTCACACGGAGAATCCGCGCGCGTTGGCGCAGTGCGGGATAGTCCGCGGTCGTGAGTTCCAAAGCTTTGCCGCTTGAGAACCCACCCATCGCCGTCTCGGGAACCGTAAAAAGAACATGCAGCGGCGCTTCAGCCGTAATCCAGAAGAGAACATCGCCGGCTTTGACCTCCTGGGCGAGGCGCGCCGAACTGCGCCCCACAACACCATTGAATGGCGCGACGATGCGCGACTGCTCCAGTTGCGCCGTTGCCCCGTGCAGGTCTGCCTCTGCGGCCAACTCCTCCTGGCGGTAACGGGCAACTTCGTCAATGGTTTCGTCAACACGATACTTCGCGTGCTCCCAGTTTTCCTCGCTGATAATTTTGTCGGCGCGCATGCTGTCTGCACGGCGCAGGTCGGCTTCTGCGGTCTTCTGCTCAGCCTCCCAGCTGCGAGCCTCCGCCTCCGCCGCGGCAATATGTGCCTTATGCGCTTCGCAAATTGAGCGCAGGACGCGGTCATCGAGCATGGCCAGCACCTGGCCCTGCAGGACGCGATCGCCAATCTGCACGGCAATGCTCATGATGCGGCCATCGCGCTCTGCGGAAATGTCGGCCTGCTGCTCAGCTACGAGCGGGCCGGTGGTTGTAAAGGATTTCGGATCAGTCCCGCCGGGCTGCGGCGCAGGCGCTGTGGCGGGAGTGGGAGCCGAGCCGCTCAATGCCGTCTTCCCTTCTGCTCCATCAGCGGTCTTGGCCTCTGTATGCGTATCGCATCCCGAGATAAAGGGCAAAACCCCGGCTGCCACGCAGAAGGCTGCAGTGGCAAAATGTGCTCGGCGCGAACAAAGACGTCTCATGCGTTTCACCAACCAATCCAATCCCACAATGTCTGCCATATCCACAGCGCCGGACGGCGCAGCAGCACATAGCCGGCCGGACGCCAGCCAATGAAGATTTTGCCGCGCCCTGACATGCCTGCGCGCAGGGTTGCATCGAGATTCGACAGCGGAATCTCGGCCGTAAACGTGCGCTCTCCATCGGCGGCATGGGCCTGAGGGCTGACAACGGCAACACGGCCATGCCAGGTCCGCTGCGGATAGCTGTCGAGCTTGATGGCTGCGCTTTGCCCGGGATGGAGCAGGGGTGCGTCACGCTCTGCAAGCGCGATTTGCAGGGTTGCGGAAGTAAGATCAAGCACCTGCGCAAACGACGCTCCGGCATCCAGATGCGCCCCCGCAATGTTCTGCAGGTTGGGCGTGACGACGATCCCCGCGATCGGGGAGCGCAGCTCCGCACTCTCCAGGCGACTGTGCGCACGCGCCACCTCTGACCGAAGATACTCAGTCCGTGCGCGGTCGGCTCCGGCTTGCGCCGATCCGTGCGCCAGGTCGCTGTCCATGACCAGCGTTGCTTCCTGGTACTTCGCCTCGGCCGCAGCCAGGTCAGTGCGCCACTGCCAGTCGTTCATTGCGCCCAGTTCGGTCCCGGCGCTCACCCTCTGTCCTTCGTGCGCATAAACTGTGGACACATTGCCGTCCATGGGCGCGGCAACTGTAACCAGATGCTGGGGTGCGATCACAGCGTCCCCCGATACGCGCATCGGCAAAGGGCAGAACAACAGAAAAAGCGCGCACACAAGAGCCGCCACGCTATAGGTCAGCCGCCGACTGCGGCTGCTGCGCAGCAATGCCCGCTTCTTTTGCATCAAAGGCTCAATCAGGCCAATCAAGGGCACTTCGCGATAGAGCATTGCGTTGCGAATGGCAACCGTAGCCTGCCCTGCCAGCACTTTGATCATCTCGATGTGAGGCACATCCAGAAAATCCGGGTCGCTGCTTTCATACTCCAGCACCCCAACGCGGCCCTGGTCATCGTTCAGAGGCAACGCATAGAGCGCGCGAAAGCCGCTCTCGTCGAAGTATTGCGCGATCACCGGCGGCAGGGCGGCTTCGCTCTCGGCGTTCGAGTCTTCCCGCTGGCGGAGATGCACGAGTTCAGAGTGCGAGGAAAGCCACTGCATCAGCCCGCGCAACCGCTCCACCTGCACATCGCCAAGTGGCAGCGCAGCCATGCCTGAGACAGCCTTCAATTGGAGGCGTCCGCGATGTTCAAGCGCGATAGAGCAACGCTCGTAAGGCAGCACGTTCTGCGGACTGTTCACGATAATCTGCAGCAAACGATCCAACCGCAGCGTGGATGTGATCTCCGAACTGACGTGAACGAGCGTCTTCAGAATTTCAAGCTTGCGCTCGGCCAGCATCAGACTCGCATTTTTGAGAGCGCTGCTGATCGTTTCCGCCACAGACATCAGAAAGAACTCGTCGTCCTCGTCGAATGGGCGTCCCTCTCGATTGACGCCTTCGAGCACGCCAATCTCTGCTTCGTCCTGCAGCAGAGGAACCAGCAGTGCATTCGTGACCAGCGGAACGTCGCCTCCACGATCAGCGCTTGCGTTGCGCAGCGCGAGTCGCTCATCGTCCGCGTCCGTAATGATCAGCGGCTCACCGACCTCCGCCATATCCCCCACATACCCCTCGCCGGCCGCCTGCGTCATCCGAAGACTGACCGTCGCATCTTCGCCGCAGCTGGAGACCAGCCGAAGATCGTCGCCGTCAAACATCCAAAGATGGATTGCCTGACAGGGCAGCATCACTGCGACCTTCACCGGGACCATCGCAATCACCGCATCCAGCTCAAGCGTTGAATTCAGCGACTTTTCAAGGTCGTAGAGCTGCGTCATCCGGTGAACAGAGTCCAGCAGAGTCTGGCGCTGGCTCTCAAATTCCTCCGCCGCAAGAATTGCAGGCGGCGCCATTTGAACCATGGGGGCAAGCGGCTCAAGGTCCCGCATCCGCAGATGCGCAGAGAAGCAAACAATCTCGATGACACCAATCAGAGCGTCGTGACTGGTCAAGGGAATGTAAGCAATCGAAGCGATGGAGCGAGATGTGTGCAGGTGCGCATAGTCTTCCCGCCGGATGTCAGCCGCGGTATAGATGATGGCCTGAGGATCATCCGTGAGCAACGGTGCAACCAGCCGGGAATCTGCCCTGATCGAAGCCTGCTCCACAGAGATTTCGCCAGCCACAGCCAAACCTGTCCATGATGCTTTGCCGTCGCCCGGTGAAAGCCGGTGGACCGCACAGCCGCAGTCAGGTAGCTGTTCCACGATGGCAGTCGCAATAAGGGCCGCCCGCGTGGCCGGATCCGGCGCGGTCAAAAGCGATGCAGCAACCTCGACAGCTGCACTGGTTAACTGAGACATATTCAAAGTGGCTCGGCGACTGCAATATCCCCAGCTTGACAGTCAAACTCCGTATATGTTTTCTGGAGTAGTTGGAGCCTAGCAAGCCAGGATTGTTATGTAAAGCAAATTTGTCAGGCAGATGAGGGAATCCGTGGATTTGGACATCAAGCAAAGTGGTGGTATCTGCACGCTCAAGGTGAAGGGCCGTTTGACGAGCGGCGAACCCGTCAACCAATTCGAAAATGCATTCCTTGCTGCGCTTAACGACGGCCACATCCAGCTGATTCTTGATCTGGAGGCCATGCCCTACATTGACTCCTCGGGCATTGGATCCATCGTGAATGCATTGCGTCTCTCGAAAAAAGCCGGGGGCGACACCAAACTTGTGAGCCTGGCGCCCTTTGTCTCAAAGACATTCAAGATGGTTGGAATTCTTTCCCTTTACAGCGTCTTTCAGTCCGAGGCAGAGGCCGTCGCCGCGTGCAGTGGTTCGTGAGCGTATTTGAAGCTTCCGCCTGCGAAGACCCGGGCATTTGCCGCTTTTCCACAAATGGAAGCAAGTTCAACTGCCGCATTGAGCCATCTCATTACAGGCCCTGAGGAAAGTTCTTTCAAACTGATACCCGCCTCTTCCATACGGACCTGTGGGGACATTGCAACGTCCGGGTGATTGCTCCGGCGAACCTCGATGGTAGACTCATGCCGTAGTCTCCACCGGGGAAATTCTGGACTGCAAAGGGCAGATGAAATGAAGCTTCGGACGATGCGGGCCGTCGATTACTGGATCGGGATACCGCTGTGCTTCTTGTGTACACAGGTGGTGCGGCTGCTGGGCAGGGGGCGAGGGCCGGAGAAGCCGCGCCGCGTGCTCTTCATCGAGCTGTCTGAGATGGGCAGCACTGTGATTGCCAATCCTGCTCTGCAGAAGGCCAAGGACGCGCTGGGCGCGGAGATTTTCTTCCTCATCTTTGAGCGCAATGCCGACAGCCTGCGCCTGCTCGACACCGTTCCTGAAGCCAACATCATTACGATTCGCGAAAACAATGTGACGATGCTGGCGCTTGATTCGCTGCGCTTTCTGAGCTGGGTGCGGAAGGCCAAGATCGACACCGTGATTGACCTCGAACTCTTTTCACGCTATTCGGGCCTGCTGACCGGGCTTTCCGGCGCGCGGAGGCGCGTGGGCTTTCACCGCTTCCACAGCGAAGGGCTTTACCGCGGCGAGATGCTCACGCATCGCGTAAACTATAACGGCCATATACACATAGCAAAGAACTTCGTCTGCATGATCAATGCGCTGCTTGCGCCGCAGCCGGAGGTGCCGTACTCGAAGACGCACGTCTCGGACGAAGAGATTCGCGTGCCCCTGCAACCGGTTACGGAAGAGGCCAAAG
>JAJYBT010000141.1 GCA_021778875.1 Acidobacteriota bacterium
CGATGGACCCGATCCCAAATGGACGCCGAAGATCCTCGACATCCTCAAGCAGAAAGGCGTCAAGGGCACCTTCATGATGATCGGCGACGAAGCCGAGCAGAACGTGGGCCTCATGCAGCGCGCGGTCCGTGAAGGCAACGAGATCGGCAACCACACCTTCACGCATCCCAACATCAGCGAAATCTCTCATCGCCAGCTCGACCTTGAGGTCAAGCTGACCGAGCGCCTCTTCGCCAGCAAGCTCGGCGTGCAGCCGCTCTACTTCCGCCCGCCCTACGACATTGACGAGGAGCCCGACACCGACGACCAGGCCGCACCCGTCCTCCGCGTGCAGCAGGACGGCTTCACCATCATCGGCAACAAGATCGACACCAACGACTGGGACGAGCGCACCCCCAAAACCCCTGCCGAAATTGCCAAGTCCGTGCTCGATCAACTTACCGTCATGAAGACCAAGCCGCAGTTCCGCGGCTCCGTCATCCTGCTCCACGATGGCGGCGGAGACCGCTCTGTAACCGTGGCCGCGCTGCCCGTGCTGATTGACACGCTGCGCGCGCACGGCTACCAGGTCGTGCCCGTCTCAGCCCTGATGGGCAAAACCACCGCGGAGGTGATGCCGAAGCTCTCCTTCTGGCAGCATGTCCGCTCCATCCCCGACTCCATCGCCTTCTCAACGCTCGCGCTGGTGGGCCAGTTCATCGTGCTCGTCTTCTTCCTCGGCGACATCCTCATGAGCGCGCGTCTCATCCTGGTCGGCCTCTTCGCCGTCATTGACCGCCTGCGCCGTCCGCATCGCCAGGCCTCGCCCGGCTTCCATCCCCGCATCGCCGTGCTCATCCCCGCCTACAACGAGGAGACGGTCATCGTCCGCACCGTCCGCTCGGTGCTCCACTCCGACTACGACAACCTCCACGTCATCGTCATCGACGACGGCTCCAGCGACCGCACCTTTGACGTGGCCCGCGAGGCCTACGCAAAGGAGATTGCCGCCGGCCAGGTCAAGGTCGTCACCAAGGCCAACGGAGGCAAGGCCGCGGCCCTCAACTACGCCCTCGAACTGCTCGACGAAGAGTTCTACGTCGGCATCGATGCGGACACGGTCATCGCCTCCGACGCCATCAGCAAGCTCATCCCCCACTTTGAAGATCCCACTATCGGCGCCGTCGCCGGCAACGCCAAAGTCGGCAACCGCGTGAACCTCTGGACCCGCTGGCAGGCACTCGAATACATCACCAGCCAGAACTTCGAGCGCCGCGCCCTCGATCTCTTCCACGTCGTCACCGTCGTCCCCGGCGCCATCGGCGCATGGCGCACCGCGCCCGTGAAAAAGGCCGGCGGCTACCCGGTCGATACCGTCGCCGAAGACGCCGACCTGACCATGAACCTGCTCGAACAGCAGTTCAAGGTTGTCTATGAAGATCGCGCGCTCGCTTTTACTGAAGCGCCGATCGACGCCAAGGGCCTCATGCGCCAGCGCTTCCGCTGGTCCTTCGGCATCCTCCAGTCCGTCTGGAAGCACCGCCTCGCCTTCGTGCGCAACAAGGCCATGGGCCTCTTCGCGCTGCCCAACATACTCATCTTCCAGATGCTGCTACCGCTGGTCTCGCCCTTCATTGACCTGATGTTCCTCTACGGAGTGCTCAACTACTTCATTGACCGCCACTACCACCCCGAGGCCGCCTCCGCCGCCAGCCTGCAGAAGCTGGTCACTTACTTCCTCGCCTTCCTGCTCATCGACTTCGTCACCTCCACCGTGGCCTTCAGCCTGGAGCGCCGCCACCCCGCCAACAAAGGCGACAGTTGGCTGCTCTTCCACATCTGGCTGCAGCGCTTCGCCTACCGCCAGGTCTTCTCCATCGTGCTCTTCAAGACCCTCAAGCGCGCCATCGACGGCAAGCCCTTCAACTGGGACAAGCTCGAACGCACCGCCAAAATGAGCAAAGCCACCGAGGCCCTGACCGAAACGCAGTAAGCGGACTGACGGCCCGCTCCTCCAATGGACAAATTGCCGGAAAAGCGGTAGACTACCGAGCTGTTGACTGGGCCGAATCTCTTTGTCTCCGATCGGAGGAACAATGAAGAGAATGGTTCGCTTCACGGCATTTCTAGCTGGCCTTCTGGTTTCACAACTTTGCCTGGCGCAGGCTCCTGCCGGCGCACCCGCTGGTGCAACCGGCCTCTGCAAAGACGGAACCTACACCACGGCTCAAAGCAAGCAAGGCGCGTGCCGAGGCCATCAGGGAGTCAAGACCTGGTTTGCCGCAGCCGCGCCAGCTCCCGCGAAGACTCCGGCGGCAAAGAAGCCTGCACCTGCCGCGACCAGAGCTGCCACTCCGGCGCGCTCTGCTGGACAGGCACCCGTCGCACCCGTACCGGCTGGCGCAACCGGCCTCTGCAAAGACGGAACCTACACCACGGCTCAAAGCAAGCAAGGGGCGTGCCGAGGCCATCAGGGAGTCGAAACCTGGTTTGCCGCAGCCGCGCCAGCTCCCGCGGCAAAGCCCGCACCCGCGCCTGCTCGGACCCAGGCTCCGGCACCGGCGCGCTCTGCTGGACAGGCGCCCGTCGCATCCGCACCGGCTGGCGCAACCGGGCTTTGCAAAGACGGCACGTACACCAAGGCTCAAAGCAAGCAAGGCGCGTGCCGAGGCCATCAGGGAGTCGAAACCTGGTTTGCCGCGGCAGCGGCAGTTCCTGCGGCAAAGTCCGCATCCCCGCCTGCTCCGGCCCAGACCCAGACTCCTACACCGGCGCGCCCTGCTGCACAGCCACCGGCGGCACCTCCTCCCGCACCGAGAACAGCCGCCGATACATCTGCTCAAGCGCCCGGCGGCGGACCGGATCAAGTCTGGTTGAACACCGCGACAAACGTCTACCACTGCTTTGGCTCACAGTGGTATGGCAAAACCAAGAGCGGCGCATACATGACCGAGGCCGAGGCTCAAGCGAAAGGAGCCCGCGCAAATCGCGGCAAGCCTTGCAAGTGATTTTCTGACGGCAGATCCGCCGTCAAGCGATTGGGCAGAGGCGAGCGGCCCACAACTGACCAGCCATACATCCGGTTGCCCCAGGTTTCGCTTTTGAGACCAGGAATTCCACAACCTCACACCGCCGAAAATAATCTGCTCCAACCTTGCCGGGCGCCGGGTGCCCCAGGTCTCGCTTTTGAGACCTGGGAATCCAGAACCTCAGACCGTCGAAGTTTTCTTCCCACATTTTGCAGATAATTTCCCTCGCTTCGCGCACAATAGGAGGTAAGTCAGAACCACGCATCCAGCCCGCAGGGCAAAGCTGGAAGCTGAAGGCTGGAGGCTGGTACCCCCCTACCCCCCTTATTTATTTTCGTTTTCCACAGAAATTTTGCCGATCATTTCGCCGCACGCTTCGGCAAGCCTTCGCCGCCCGTCTCTGAGCAGCAATCAATCTGGCGCGGGGGCCGTAGTATCTTGTAGTTCAGCCATGATCGTTCATCAAACTACAACTCCCGGGGATATGCTCTTGTCTTTGCAACGCATATTTTCGCGCGCTGGCGCATGGACTCTGCTCATCGGACTCTTCTCTGCGTCCGCCGCTGCCCAGCTCAACCCGGTTGCAGATCATCACGCACACCTGCTAAGTCCGCAAGTATGGAGCCGCGCATCGGAAAAACCCGCACCAACATTCGCTTTCACACGACACGCAGCCTGATGGATGTGGCTTGAAATTCCCCTTGTCTCGTGATGGCTGGCACAGCGGTTGTTGGGCAATGGAGCACATGATGGCGCGTCTGCAGTGCGCGGTTCAGGCCCATGCGCCCGCATGTTGCTGACGGGAAAAACCTTGCACCTGAGAGCAGACTCGTAGCTTGTAGCTCTGTCCAAACTCATCCCCAGAAAGGATTTCCCAAAATGACAGATCAGGAATTGAAAAACAAATACCAGCCCGTTGCCGACTTCATGTCGCGCACCGGATTCCAGGTTAAACACTTCCACGTTGAAAACGGCAAGGCGGTGCTAACCGCAACAGCGCCTACGGAGTACCTGAAGAATCTCGCATGGGATGAAATCAAGAAGATTGACCCCGCCTTTGCCGACCTGCGCCACGAAATCACTGTGGGCGCGGGAACCTTGTACATCGTCAAATCCGGCGATAACCTCTCCAAAATTAGCAAGGCGTTCTATGGCAATCCCAACGAGTACCCCAAAATTGCCAAAGCAAACGATGTTCAGGACCCCGACAAGATCAAGGTCGGCCAGCAACTGAAGATTCCAGCGGCGTGAGCACGGAGGCAATCAAAGAAGTGCGCGTCCATTCTCATTGAATGAAAGGAGTTCGTTCTATGAAGCAGGAATTGAACCCGACCGGCACCACAACAGCCCCAACGTTTGCGGCTTCTGCCATGGTGCCCATCATTACTCAGTTTCTCACCAGCGGCGAAGGCGGCCTGGCCGGGCTGGTGAAGAAGTTTACCGACAAAGGCCTGGGCGAGATCGCCGCGTCCTGGGTAGGCAAGGGGCCCAATCTGCCCATCACAGGCGATCAGGTCCGCAGCACGCTCGGAGACGATCTGATCAAGCAGGTAGCCACAAAGGCTGGCATTGCCCCCGACGGCATGGTTTCCCAGATTGCCGCGCTGCTGCCGGGCCTGGTTGACCAGTTCACGCCCGACGGAGTGATTCCGGAGGAGGGCGCGATGCACAAGGCTGTGGACTTCCTGAAGAGCAAGCTCATGTAACCGGCCCTTGGCGGCCCTTTGAACGGGGTGATGACCGGCCATTTTTTGACTGGCCGGTCACATCCCCTGCGCTTCCACGTGAACTACAATAATTTGGCTATGGCTACTGTTACTCTTCCGACCGCAATTCAGCCGCGCTCGCCCAGGGGCGGGTTTGTGAACGAATCCTTCTTCGACTTCAAGAATCATGACAATATCCGCAAGATGGAGGCTGCCCTTGAGCGCGTGCGCGGACAACTGGGCCGCGAATACGACCTGGTCATCGGCGGCCACCGCATCAAGACCCAGGGCAAGATCCGCTCGCTCAACCCCGCGCGCCCCGCGCAAATCGTCGGCATCCACCAGAAGGCAGGCGCCGAGCACGCCGAACAGGCCATGCAGGCGGCGCTGAGCGCTTTTGAGTCCTGGAGCAGGGTCTCCGTTGAAACCCGTGTCTCCCTGCTGCTGAATGCCGCCGACATTCTGCGCCAGCGCAAGATGGAATTCCTGGCGTGGCTCACCTTTGAGGTGGGCAAAAACTGGGCCGAGGCCGACGCCGATGTAAGCGAAACCATCGACTTCTGCGAGTTCTATGCGCGCGAGGCTCTGCGCCTTGCCAAGGCAGAGACGCCCATCCAGATGCCCGGCGAGCGCAATGAGCTGCTCTACATCCCGCTCGGCGTGGGCGCAGTCATTCCTCCGTGGAACTTCCCGCTGGCCATCATGGCGGGCATGACGCTGGCATCCATCGTCACCGGCAATACGGTGGTGCTCAAGCCTTCCAGCGACTCGCCCACCATCGCCGCAAAATTCATCGAGGTGCTGGAAGAGGCGGGCATGCCCGGCGGCGTCGTCAACTTCTGCCCCGGCTCCGGCGCAACCTTTGGCAACGCCATCGTCGAGCACCCCAAAACGCGCTTCGTCGCCTTCACCGGCTCCAAGGCCGTGGGGCTTGAGATTCACGAGCGCGCAGCCAAAACTCAGCCCGGCCAGATCTGGATCAAGCGCACGGCGCTTGAAATGGGCGGCAAGGACTCCATGCTCATCTGCGCCGACGCCGATGTGGACGCAGCCGTCGAGGGCGTCGCTTCCGCCGCCTTCGGCTTCAGCGGACAGAAGTGCTCCGCCTGCTCGCGCGCCATTATTGAAGCGCCCATCTACGACGTGTTTGTGGAGCGCCTGCGCGAGCGGGTTGCGCAAATCGTTGTGGGCGACCCGGCAGAAAACAAGAACATGGGCCCGGTGATCAACAAGGCCGCGATGGAGTCCATCCTCGGCTACATCGAGAAGGGCAAGCAGGAAGGCCGCCTGATTGCCGGCGGTCATGCAATCGAGAACGCCGACGGAGGCTACCTGATCGAACCCACCGTGATTGCCGATGTCGCTCCCGATGCGGTAATTGCCCAGGAAGAAATCTTCGGCCCGGTGCTCGCCGTCATCAAAGTGGCGAACTTTGAGGAAGGCATGAAGGTAGCCAACAACACCGAGTACGGCCTGACCGGAGCCATCTACACCAACGACCGCGAGCGCCTGAACCACGCCCGCCGTGAGTTCCACGTGGGCAACCTCTACCTGAACCGCAAGTGCACCGGAGCGATGGTGGGCGCGCACCCCTTTGGCGGATTCAACATGAGCGGCACGGATTCAAAAGGCGGCGGTTCGGATTATCTGCTGCTGTTCACGCAGGCCAAGAGCGTGGCGGAAAAGCTCTGAAACCTGACAAAATTTCGGGTTGCACCGTCCTGCGCCTCGGGAATCCAGGGCTGGCAGGAAGGTGCATCCTGAAGACTAGAGAGTCGTCTCTCTATTTGCCCAGGCCGCTGAGGACCAGCCATCCTGCATTGAATCAACCGCTTTGTTGCTTTGTTGAGAGGCTTGACGGCCTCCCTCCTGTCTCTCTCAAGGTGGTGTCCAACATGATCTCGGAGCCAAGGCCACAGTAGGCCGAACAGCAACCCGTCGAACAGCGCCACTAGGAACAGCTCAAATTCCCAGTGGGATGCGTCATGCAGAATCGACTAAAACGTTTCCGGTTGACTGACAATCATGTCTAACTCCATTGCTGAAATCTCCACAACCGCAA
>JAJYBT010000142.1 GCA_021778875.1 Acidobacteriota bacterium
GGCGTGCGCATAGCCAACGCCCTGGGACTGAAGCTGAACGTCTACCATATGAATGAAGGTCACGCGGCCCTGCTGACCCTGGCGCTGCTGGAGCAGCAACTGGGCGGCGGTCCGCTGGCAACCTATACCGAGAGCGACGTCGCCGCTGTGCGCCGTCTGTGCGTGTTCACCACGCACACGCCGGTCCCGGCCGGGCATGACCGCTTCTCGACCGAGCAGACAATCCGCATTCTGGGCGGCGACCGCACGGCGCGGCTGGAGCGGCTGGGCTGCTTCCAGGATGGCCTGCTGAACATGACGCTGCTGGCCCTGCGCTTCTCACGCTACGCCAACGGCGTGGCCATGCAGCACGGCAAGGTGTCGCGCAGCATGTTCCCGGAGTTCCCCATTGACTCCATCACCAACGGCGTACACGCGCCCACCTGGGTCTCCGAGCCGATGCAGCAGATGCTGGACGCGCAGATTCCGGCGTGGCGGCGCGACAATCTTTATCTGCGCAACGCCATTGACCTGCCCGAGCAGGAGATTATCAAGGCCCATGACCGCGCCAAGGAGGCCCTGCTCACCGAGGTCGCCTCACGTACCGGCCTGGTCCTCAATCCGCGCGTGCTTACCCTGGGCTTTGCACGCCGCGCCGCCACCTACAAGCGCGCCAGCCTGCTGTTCACGGACCCCGAGAGACTGCTGAAGATTGCCACAGAAGCCGGCGGACTTCAGATTCTCTACTCCGGCAAGGCACACCCGCAGGACGAGCCCGGCAAGGCCCTCATTCACAACGTGATTGAGACTGCGCATCGGCTCTCCAATGACATGCTGCGCATCGTGTACCTGGAGAACTATGCATGGGACCTGGGCGCGCTGCTGACGGCGGGCGTGGATGTGTGGGTGAATACACCGCGGCGGCCCTATGAGGCCTCCGGCACCAGCGGCATGAAGGCCGCGCTGAACGGCGTACCAAGCCTGTCCATTCTGGACGGCTGGTGGATCGAGGGCTGCATTGAGGGCGTCACCGGCTGGGCAATTGAAGACGGCGCCAACGATGCGGAAGAAGCCCTTTCGCTCTACAGCAAGCTGGAGACGTCCGTGGTGCCGCTCTACAACGAGTCACCGGAGCGCTGGGCGCGGCTGATGCGGACAACGCTGGCCTTCAACGGCTCCTACTTCAACACCAACCGCATGGTGAAGCAGTACACGCGCAACGCCTACTATCCCGTAAAGCTGCTGGAACACGCAGCTGTGGAAGAGACGGCATACGCAGGTTAGGTTGTTCCGCAAGGGAAACGACAGAGGCGAACCGAATGCGGTTCGCCTCTGTTTTTGTCTGCGGCTGCGGCTCAATCGCCCTGCGCGTTCTCCAGCTCTTCCCCAATGCGATGCAGCTTCATCACGCGCCACTGCAGGCGGTCAAAGAAGAGATAGACCACCGGGGTGGTGAACAGCGTCATCATCTGGGAGACGATAAGCCCGCCCACGATGGTGATGCCCAGCGGCTTGCGCAGCTCTGAGCCGACGCCCATGCCGATCGCCAGCGGCAGGCCGCCGAACAGCGCCGCCATGGTTGTCATCATGATGGGCCGGAAGCGCAGCAGGCATGCCTGATAGATGGCCTCGCGTGGAGGCAGGCCCTCATCGCGTTCGGCCTGCAGCGCAAAGTCGATCATCATGATCGCGTTCTTCTTCACAATGCCGATGAGCAGCAGGATGCCAATCAGCGCGATGATGCTGAGCTCCGTGCCGGTGATCAGCAGCGCCAGCATGGCGCCCACGCCGGCCGGCGGCAGCGTGGAGAGAATGGTGAGCGGATGGATCAGGCTCTCATACAGGATGCCCAGCACGATGTACACCGCCACCAGCGCGGCAAGAATGAGATACGGCTCGTTGCGCAGCGACTCCTGAAAGGCCTGCGCTGTGCCCTGGAACGTGGCGTGAACCGCGCTGGGCATGCCCATGTCGCCCTGCACCTTTTCGAGCGCCGTGACCGCCTGTCCCAGCGAAACGCCCGGCGCAAGGTTGAAGGTGAGCGTGACCGCCGGATACTGCCCCTGGTGGTTCACGGCAAGCGACGTCCGCTGCGTGGCAAAGTGCGCAATGGCCGAGAGCGGCACCATGGCTCCGCCAGCCGTTGTAATCACCGCCGGCGCAGGAGCCGCGGATGCAGTAGCCGTGCCGGCCTGCGCCAGCAGGCTGGGCGTGGAGAGCGCCGCAGCAGCCGGGGTGACTGCCGCGCCTGTTGACGTGCTCGTGAGCGTGCCCGGCGTGCCGGAGCTGGTGACGGTCGCAGTGACAAGGTTGCCCGCCGCCGTGGGAAACGACGCAATGGCGCCGGTGGGCAGGGCAGGCGCAACCGGGCCCGGCGCCGAGGTCGTGCTGGCTGCAGCCGCAGCGGTGGCGGTTGCGCCGGTGTTGGGCACCGCGGCCGCCGCGCCCGTGCTGGAACCGGCTTTGACGTAGATCCCGTTCAACGAGTCGGGGCTCAGCTGATATTTGGGATCGACCTCCATGACCACGAAGTACTGGTTGAGCCCGGTGTACATGGTGGAGGCGTGGCGCTGGCCAAATGCATCGTAGAGCACCTGATCAATGGCCGCGGCGGAGATGCCCAGCCGCGAGGCCGTGTCGCGATCGATAACCAGGTTCTCTGCCAGCCCCTGGTCCTGCTGGTCGGTGGAGGCATCGCGCAGCTCCGGCATGGTGCGCATGCGGGCTAGCAGGCGCGGAGCCCAGGTGTTCAGCTCGTCGAGATTCTCGTCTGAGAGCGTGTACTGGTACTGCGCGTCCGAGCCGCGACCGCCGATCTGAAACTCCTGCTGCACCTGCAGGAACAGCGCTGCGCCGGGAACGCTGGTCAGTTTGCTGCGCAGGCGATTGACCACCATGTCCGAGGTGACGCCTTTGCGTTCGCTGGGCGGCTTCAGGTTGATGAACATGCGGCCTACGTTGTTGCCGCCGCCACCGGGGCCGCCGCCACCGGCAAAGGCAACCATGGTGCCCACGGCAGGATCGTCCAGCACCATCTGCGCCAGCGTATGCTGCTTGACGCGCATGGCATCAAAGCTGATGTCCTGCGCGGCGCGGGTCACGCCGCCCAGGCGTCCGGTGTCCTGCTGCGGAAAGAAGCCCTTGGGCACAATAACGAACAGGTATCCGTTGAGCAGCACGGTACCGAAGACAATGCCCAGCATGAGCCACTGGTGACGCAGCACCCAGCGCAGTCCGGCGTTGTACTCGTAGTGCATCCACTGGAAGGCGCGCTCGCTGATGCGATAGATGCGGCCATATCGGCTCTCGTCGCGCGACTTCAGAAACTTGGCGCAGAGCATGGGTGTGGTGGTGAGGGACACCAGCAGCGAAACCGCAATGGCCACTGAGAGCGTGACGGCGAACTCGCGGAAGAGCTTGCCCACAATGCCGCCCATCAGCAGGATGGGAATGAAGACGGCGATGAGCGAAGTGCTCATGGAGACGACCGTGAAGCCGATCTCGCGCGATCCCTTCATGGCCGCTTCAAAGGGCCGCATGCCGATCTCAAGATAGCGCGTGATGTTCTCAATCACGACGATGGCGTCGTCCACCACAAATCCGGTCGAGATGGTCAGCGCCATCAGCGACAGGTTGTCGATGGTGTAGCCCAGCAGGTACATCACGCCAAACGTGCCCACCAGCGAGAGCGGCACCGCGACGGAAGGAATGATGGTGGCCCAGATCTCGCGCAGGAACAGGAAGACCACCAGCACCACGAGCATGACGCTGATCATCAGCGAGATCTCCACGTCGCGCACGCTGGAGCGGATGGTGGTAGTGCGGTCTGCCACCACGTCAAGATGGATGGTGGGCGGTATCTCTGCCCGCAGGCGCGGCAGCTCGCGCAGCACGCTGTCCACGGTTTCAATCACGTTCGCGCCCGGCATCTTGAAGATGATGAGCATCACCGCGGTCTTCAGCTTGGAGGGAGGGCCGTGCGAAGGGTTGATGCCGACCACGCCGCCGGTATGGATGTCGGCCACGCTGTCCACCACCGTGCCGAGATCGGAAACGCGGACCGGAGCGCCGGTCTGGTAGTTATACCCGACGATGATGGACTTGTAGTCATCCGCTTTGAAGATCTGATCGTTGGCCCCGATGGCCCAGCGCGTGCCGGGGTCCTGAAAATTCCCCTTGGGCCGATTGGCGTTGGCGTTGGCCAGCGCAGTGCGCACCGCCTCAAGCCCGATGCCGTTGTTGGCCAGCTGCAGCGGATTCAGTTCCACGCGAACCGCCGGCTGCGAGGTTCCGCCGACAAAGACCTGGCCCACGCCCTGAATCTGCGAAACCTTCTGCGCCAGGATGGAGTCGGCCATGTCATAGATCTCCGGCTTGGGCACAATGTCGGAGGTCAGCGTGAGGATGAGGATCGGCGCATCGGCGGGATTGGCCTTGCGATAGCCGGGATTCTGCGGCAGGTAGGCCGGCAACTGGCTGCGCGCCGCATTGATGGAGGCCTGCACGTCGCGCGCGGCGTTGTCGATGTTGCGGCTCAGGTCAAACTGAAGCACCACGGAGGCGGACCCCAGGCTGCTCGTCGAGGTCATCTGGTTCACGCCCGCGATGCGGCCAAACTGGCGCTCCAGCGGCGTGGCCACGGCCGAGGCCATCGTCTCCGGACTGGCGCCTGGCAGCCCCGCGCTCACCCCGATTACCGGGAAGTCCACATCCGGCAGCGAGGCAACCGGCAGCACGGAGTACGCCACCGATCCGGCCAGCAGCAGTGCCAGGCTGAGCAGCGTGGTGGCTACCGGGCGGCGAATGAAAGGTGCAGACAGATGCATCGCGCTTCGCCCTCAATCCGCCGAAACAGGCTGTTCGTGCAGCTGCGCCTGGCCTGTGCCCAGATGCAGGCGCCGCGCCAGCTTGTCAAAGTAGAGGTACACCACGGGTGTTGTGTACAGGGTGAGCAGTTGCGAAAAGATGAGTCCGCCCACGATGGTGATGCCCAGCGGCCGGCGCAGCTCCGCGCCCACGCCGCCGCCCAGCGCCAGCGGCAGACCGCCCAGCATGGCGGCCATGGTGGTCATCAGAATGGGCCGGAAGCGCAGCAGGCAGGCCTGGAAGATGGCCTCCTCCGCGGGCTTGTTCTGGTTGCGTTCAGCATCCAGCGCAAAGTCGATCATCATGATGGCGTTTTTCTGCACAATGCCGATGAGCAGAATGATGCCGATCAGCGCAATCACGCTGAATTCGGAGTGCGTAATCATCAGTGCGAGCAGCGCGCCCACGCCCGCCGAAGGCAGCGTGGAGATGATGGTGATGGGGTGAATGTAGCTCTCATACAGCACGCCCAGCACGATGTACACCGTGATCAGCGCGGCCAGAATCAGCAGCGGCTCATTGGCAAGCGAGGTTTGAAAGGCCGCCGCCGTACCCTGAAAACTTGAGTTGATGCTGGCCGGCAGCTGAATGCGGTCTTCCACGCGATGCACGGCCGCCACCGCGTCTCCCAGCGCCTTGCCCTGCGCCAGGTTAAAGCTGACGACCGTGGAAGGGAACTGGCCCTGATGGCCAATGGCGAGTTGCGCGCGCGTCTGCTCCCAGTGGGCCAGCATGCTCAGCGGCACCTGCGTGCCGTTGGCCGACTTCACATAGAGGCTGTTGAGCGTGGTCGGGTCGGTCTGGAAGTTGGGATTCACTTCCATCACAACGTGGTACTGGTTGAGCTGCGTGAAGATGGTGGAGACCTGCCGCTGGCCGAAGGCGTCGTAGAGCGTGTTGTCCACGTCGGCCATGGCCACGCCAAGCCTGGCCGCGGTGTCGCGGTCGATAACCAGTTCCGCGCCCAGTCCCTGGTCCTGCAGGTCGCTGGCCACGTCGGTTACATCCTTCTCCTTGCCCAGTTCCGCCACCATCATGCGGGTATATTTGGCCAGCTCTGCCTGGTTCGGATCCTCCAGCGAGTACTGGAACTGCGTGCGGCTCACGCGGTCCTCAACGGTCAGGTCCTGCAGTGGCTGCAGAAAGAGCTGGATCCCCTGCACCTGCTGCAGTCGCGGCTGCAGACGGCGAATCACATCGCTGGCCGAGATGTTGCGCTCCTCCAGCGGCTTGAGCGTGATCTGGATGCGCCCAGAGTTGAGCGTGGTGTTGGTGCCGTCCACGCCGATGAACGAGGACACATTGTCCACGGCGGGGTCCTGCAGCACCACGTCCACCAGGCGCTGCTGGCGCTGGGCCATGCTGGCAAAGCTCACCGTCTGCGGAGCCTCGCTGATGCCCAGAATCACGCCGGTATCCTGCACCGGGAAGAAGCCCTTGGGCACCACGATGAAAAGAACAATCGTCCCCACCAGCGTGGAGATGGTGACCAGCAGCGTGATGAAGCGGTGGCGAAGCACCACCTCCAGCGTGCGGCCATACCACGCGATGACGGAGTTGAAGATATTCTCAGACCAGTGATAGAAGCGTGACTGCTGCGCATGCGACTTGTCCTTGAGAATGCGCGAGCACATCATGGGCGTGAGCGTTAGCGACACTACTGCAGAAACCAGGATGGTAACCGCCAGCGTGATGGCGAACTCGCGAAACAGGCGGCCGACCACGTCACTCATAAACAGCAGCGGGATGAGCACCGCGATGAGCGAGACGGTGAGCGACATGATCGTGAATCCGATCTGCTCGCTGCCCTTGAGTGCGGCGCGCATCGGGCTTTCGCCTTCCTCAATGTAGCGCGAGATGTTCTCGATCATGACGATGGCATCATCCACCACAAAGCCGGTGGAGATGGTGAG
>JAJYBT010000143.1 GCA_021778875.1 Acidobacteriota bacterium
AATGCCGCCCTTGCGCGCGAAGAGCAATTTGAAGGCGGCATCGGTCTGCGCCGGGGTGAGCTTTTTGGCGAAGAGCCATGCGGCAGAATCAGTGAGCGAGGCCCCGAAGCCGTCGATTTCCTGAAAGCGCTGCGTGTCGTCGACGGTGATGACCGGGGCGGTGTCAGCGGGCGCGGCCTTGGCGGAGAAATGCAACGACTCGCGCTGCGAGAGGGCTTCAAGCAGGTCGGGCGTCGTCTGGTAAACGGAGATGGACTGGGCGCGGGCTCCTGCGGTGGCAAAGGCAACAAGAGCAAGACTGGCGGCAAGAACGGCAGAGCGTGGCATGGAAGCCTCCTTCAGGCGCAAGGAGAATCGTAGTGCATGATGCCGGGTGTCCGTATGACCGTGCGCACATCCCTCATGCGCGGCTGCTCTTTCTTGAATAGTCCCCGCTCTTGCCGCCTGATTTTGCTTCGAGCTGAATGTTGCGGATTACGATGCTTTTATCGAGCGCCTTGGTCATGTCATAGACGGTGAGCGCAGCCACGGCGGCGGCGGTCAGCGCCTCCATCTCAACACCCGTGGGGCCGGTGGTGGCCGCGGTGGCGGTGATGCGCACGCCGCCCGGGGCAACTTCCGCCGTCACATCCACGTGGGAGAGCGGCAGCGGATGGCACATGGGAATCAGCCCGGCGGTCTGCTTGGCCGCCTGGATTCCGGCGAAGCGCGCCACCTCCAGCGGATTGCCTTTGGGGTTGGCGGGCAAGGCCGCCAGCACTGCCGCCGAAAGCTCAACAAACGCGGAGGCTGTGGCCGTGCGGCGGGAGGGCTGCTTGGCGCTCACATCCACCATGCGGGCCTGGCCGGATTCATCAAAGTGCGAAAGCTGGGGCTGCGCGGATTTCGGCATGGGGTTTCCCTCAGGAAAGCAGGATGCGGACGATGGTGTTGGCTTCGAGGCGGCCATCCTTCTCCGGCACGACGACGAAGCAATTGGAACGGGCAAAGGCCGCCTGATCGCCGGAGCCCTGCCACGGAACAGTCGCGACGCATGGCAGTTGGCCTGGCGGTGGGTTGAAGTTGCAAAGCGCGGGCAGGAAGCGCGTGAGGCCGGGCTTCCCGTGGCGGTCTGTTTCGCGCGTCAGCTTGGCCAGGGCAAAGCGCGTGCCCGATTCGCGGCTGCCCGCCAAGGCGGCCAGCACCGGCGCGGCAAAAAGCTGGAAGGTGACGGCAGACGACACGGGGTTGCCGGGCAGTCCAAAGAAGGGCAGGAGACCCGGGGGGTGGCGCAGCGCGGCGCTGCCGCTGCGGGGCAGCTCACCAAAGACAAGGGGCTTGCCGGGCTGGATGCGGACGCCGGTGAAGTGGAAACTGGCTCCAAGGCGCGCGAGGGCGGGCTCGACGAGGTCGAATTTTCCGGCCGAGACTCCGCCGGATATGAGCAGAAGGTCGGCCTCGGCTGCCTGGGCCAGCGCGGCATCGAGGGACGAGGCGGTGTCGGCGGCAGCGGGAAGAACCCAGGGCTCGCCTCCGGCGGCGGCCACCATCGCGGCCAGCATGGGCGCATTGGAGTTGCGAATCTGGCCTGGGCCGGGCAGCGCGTCGACGGGCACGAGTTCGTCGCCGGTGGTGAGGATGGCGACGCGGGGACGGGCGAAGACTTCAAGCACCGCGTAGCCGCACGCGGCGGCGAGGGCAATCCGGGCAGGTCCGAGCACGGCGCCTGCGTGCAGAAGCGCATCTCCCCGGCGAGCCTGTGCGCCCTGGGCGACGATGTTGTCGCCGGGGTTGATGGTTCGCGGCGGCAGCAGGCGAACCTGATTGCCGTCCCGCTCGACGTGCTCGATCATGACGACGGCATCGGCGCCCGCGGGCACCAGAGCGCCGGTCATGATCTCCCACGCGGCTCCGGGTGGCAACGGGCCAGATGGGGACTGACCGGCCTGTGTAGCACCTGCTATGGGCATCGGCGTGTGGGTTGCGGCCTCGGCTGCTCGGCAGGCAAAGCCGTCGCGCGTGGAGCGGGCAAAGGGCGGCTGGTCCTGATCCGCCTCGAGCGTCTGCGCCAGCACACGGCCCGCGGCAAGAGCCAGGTCCACGTGATGAATGGGGGGCTGGGCGCGGCTCAGGTCGGCGGCGTTGTCCGCCACCAGGGCCACAGCCTCGTCGTAGCTGAGCAGATCAGGACTCATGGAATGGATTGTAGATGGCAGAGCGGGGCTGCGGAGTGGCGTTGAGGATGCGAATCGCCGCAAAGCACGAAGGGCGCGCCCGGCAGCCGGGAGCGCCCTTCGTGATGGTGCTTGATGCCAGCCTACTTCTTGCTTGGCTTGCCTGCCTTATAGCTGGAGGTGACCTTCTGCCCAGCCTGCTGGAGAATACCCTGCACCTCGCCGGCAAATTGACCGTTCGGGGCGAGCTCGAGGTACTTCTGGTAGGCCTCGGCGCAGCCCTCAGGCAGAACGATGCGCTGCGTTTTGGGGTCGATGGTGGCCTTCGACACGAGTCCCTGTCCCTTGAGGTAGTAGAGCAGGGCGTCATTCGGGTCAACCTTGATGGCCTCATCCGCGGCTGCCACCTGCGCATCCGCGTTGTTTGCCTGGAAGAAGATCACGGTTTCGTTCTTGAGATAGGAAGCCGCTCCCGCGGGATTGGCCTTGCCAGCGGCATCGTACGCCGCGTTGGCCTCGGCGACCTTGCCGGTGCGCGCGTAGACCTCACCCAGGCCGGCGTTGGCCATTCCCTGAATTGCCGGGTTCGGCTTCTTCGAGGCGGCATCCACCTCCAGGGCCTTCTTGTAGGAGACCTCGGCGGCGTCGTACTTCTTGAGACCGGCCTGCGCAAGGCCGAGCTGCGCCCACAGAATGGATGCATCGGGCTTGGCCGCGGTGTCCTTCGTCATGAGGGTCTCGATCTCGGTATACTTCGCGGTCTTGATCTCGGCTTCCTTGGCTTCGATGGCGGCCTTGGTGGCGGAGGCGCCCAACTGCTGCACGGCGGCGGCGCGCGCAGCGTCTGCATCCTTCACGTCAACAGTGACGGTGTGCAGGTCGGCGTTGAGGTTCTTGATGACCTCATTGGCCTTCAGTGCCGTGGCGTTCTTCTGGCGGAGCTCTTCAAGCTGCTTCTTCTCTTCCTCGGGCAGCTTATCTACGTACTCCTGACGGGACATGTCGATGTCTTGCAACGTGTCCTGGCCCGCCGGAATCGTTACGTTGTCAAAGCGGTCGGCCTGCTTATCCTTGGTCATGCCCTCTGAGCGGTAAATGACGGTGTAGTTGCCGGCAGGAACCTCGCCTTTGTAGTCGCCATTTGCGTCGACGGTGAATGTGCCCCTGTCAGCCTGCTCCGGGGACAGTCCAGGGCCGGAAGCAGCGCGGGTGATTTCCAGGAAGGAAACCGAACCGCCGGTCTGGGGCGCTCCGGTCGGGTTGGTTACGTGACCGTGCACCTTGCCCATGGGCACAGAGGCAGGTGGTGCGGCAGGCTTCTCCTGCGCGAGCGCAGGCATGAGGGCGAGTGCCAGCACGCCCAGCCAAAGTGAAATGGTGCGTTTCATGTTCTTCTCCTTGGGAGCTGCGCGAACGAGGCTGCCCGCGGGCTCGATCAAAAAAATCGTATTTGCTTACTACTCGTTCAGTGCGCCTGCGGTCATGGGCCACATGGGGAGCAACAGCCTCCGGCTTCCACGCTCCGCGCATGGACGGGACCCAGCCCGCCCCAGCGCGAAAACCCGCCTGAGAATTTGTCTACTCAACAGGACTCAAGTTAAATCCTATCGACTATCGAACACAAGGCCATAGAGCGAGAGCGAACCTCCAGCCGTGCCGCTCCCCCTGGCGCAATGGCACTTTGCCGTCACGGCCAAGCCTGGTGAAAGGCAGCAGCGTTTTGGCCTGCGGATCTCCGGCAGCCGCAACCTTTCAACCCTGTTCCTTCCCATGGTAGAAGGCGACTCGCCGCGCCCACTGTGGCCTGTATCACACCCTACAATATGAACATGGCAATCACGATCCGGCCTGCAACCCCGGCGGATGTCCCGCTGATTCTTGAATTTATCCGCGCGCTGGCGGCCTATGAGCGCGAGCCAGACGCCGTGACCGCAACCGAGGCGGACCTGGTGCGGGATGGGTTTGGACCCAACCCATTTTATTTCTGCCTGATAGCGGAGCAGGACGGTGCGCCGGCCGGGTTTGCCTTCTATTTCTTCAACTACTCCACATGGATGGGGCGGCCGGGGCTCTACCTCGAAGACCTGTTTGTGCATCCCGAATACCGCGGGCTGGGCATCGGCAAGGCGCTGCTGCAGCGTGTGGCGGCCATCGCCGTGGAGAAGGGCTGCCCGCGCCTGCAGTGGGAGGTGCTGGACTGGAACAGCCCGGCAATTGAGTTCTATCGCGCCATGGGCGCCGAGTTTCTGGATGAGTGGCGCAATGTTCGCATGACGGGCGAAGCGCTGCGGCGGCTGGCAAGGGCCGCGGAGGCGGGCCGGTGAAGATTCGCGTAATCGGCGGCGGCCTGGCCGGCCCGGAGGCGGCGCTGACCGCGGCGCGTTTTGGATGCGAGGTGGACCTGTATGAGATGCGCGCCAAGGTGGATGGCAAGCCGCGGCTGACGCCCGCGCACCAGACGACGGAGTTTGGCGAGCTTGTCTGCTCCAACTCTCTGAAGAGCGAGTCGCCCAACACCGCTCCGTGGCTGCTGAAGCAGGAAATGCGGCGTGGAGCTTCCGCTCTTTTGCGACTTGCGGACGAGTCGGCGGTGCCTGCAGGCCACGCGCTGGCCGTCGATCGCGTGGAGTTTTCACGGCGCATCGCCGAGGCGATTGCGGCTGAACCGAAAATTCATGTGATTCGCGAGGAAGTTTCACGCCTCGATCTGTCCGAAGCTTACGGCCTCACCATCGTGGCTACGGGGCCACTGACCTCGGGCGCGCTGAGCGAGGAGATCCAGCGCATCACCGGCTCGGAGCACCTGGCCTTCTATGATTCCATCTCACCCATCGTCGATGCCGAGTCCATTGACATGGAGCGCGTGTACTTTGCGGCGCGCTGGGACAAGGGCACGGCCGACTATATCAACTGCCCGATGGACCGCGAAGAGTATGACCGCTTCCTGGATGCGCTGCTGGCCGCCGAGCCCGCCGAAAGCAAGGAATGGGAGAAGCTGGACTACTTCGAGGGCTGCCTGCCCATCGAGGTGCTGGCGCGCAGAGGGCGCGACACGCTGCGCTTTGGCCCGATGAAGCCTGTTGGCCTGCGCGACCCGCGCACCGGCAAGACTCCGTGGGCGGTGGTGCAACTGCGCAAGGAAAACCTGCGCGCCGACAGCTACAACCTTGTCGGCTTCCAGAATCATTTGAAATTCGGCGAGCAGGCCCGCGTGCTGCGGCTGATTCCAGGGCTTGAGAATGCGCGCTTCCTGCGCTATGGCCAGATTCATCGCAATACGTATATCTGCGCGCCCGCGCTGCTGGACGAGAATCTGCGGCTCAGGAAAGAGCCGCGTCTGCTTTTCGCCGGGCAGATTTCCGGCGTGGAGGGCTACACGGAGTCCATCGCCACCGGCCTGCTGGCGGGGCTCTGCGCGGCCTCGCTTGCGCGCGCCGAGCAGCCCGTGCCTGTTCCGCGGGCAACTGCGCTCGGCTCACTTGTCCACTACATTACGCACGCCGACGCGAAACACTTCCAACCGGCCAACATCACGTTTGACCTGCTGGAGCCGCTTGAGGAAGAACTGCGCAAGAAGATTCGCGATAAAAAGGAACGGCATCGCATCCAATGCGAGCGTGCGCTGGCGGCGTTTGATGCGTGGTGGGCGGCTGCGGGCCACGGCTGCAGTGCCCATTCACCGGCCTGAGCCGTGCCCGCAGGTTTGTGTGGGGGGTGCCCGGGGCGGCGATGTCCTCCTGTGTATCGCCGGGGAGATTCCCAGGGCTTGCCCCTTGCCGAGCGCATTGCTGCGCATGAAGTTTTCCGGACAACGTATTGAGTATTGTGCCGGGGCCTGAACGCTTTAGCTCTGGTGGTCGCCCTGCTGCGCGGCGATGGCCAGCATCATCTGGCTGCCTGCCGCCAGCTTTACGTCATCCTTCTTATTCGATACAAAGACACCCGAATTCACGCGGGCTATTGCACTATGCAGATCAACCCCGGAGATGGCGTCGACCTGATCCATCTGCAGGGTACTTCCATCCCATTTGTTCCCGCCCGGAGTGCTGTAGAAGCCATACGCCGGCGGAGTGATTCCCATAATGGTCGCCATAACTGGAATTACCTTGCCGCTCTTCAACTTAGCCTGAGTAAAGCGCAAGGCCAGCCGGGAAGTTCCTTTGACCTGCATCTGATCCGTGACAACCGTACCAAGCAGTACGGTGCCGCGTGGTAACTCGACGCCGCTTTTCAGGTGGACGGCTCCACTGAGTACGGCTCGAAACTGATTCCCCGACTGCATCTTTCTGGAGTCGAGATCCTTGACCAGGGCAACCTGCGCAGGCACCATCATGCTTGCCTCGCGCTGCTGCGCCGCGACGCTGACCGTGTTTGCCGCGGGCTGCGCACCCGCTTCGCCGGATGCATGGAGAAACCCCGGACAGAGCAGGGAGAGAGAAGCGACGGCGATCGACAGGGATATAGCAGCTTCACGTTTCATGCGAAGTAACTCCTAAAGTTTGAGATAACTTGTGCCTCCACTTTGCCATCGTTCTGGAGGCATTCGTCTTGTCAACTTAGAGGACTT
>JAJYBT010000144.1 GCA_021778875.1 Acidobacteriota bacterium
AGGTGCGCGCGGCGTTTGCGGGCATCTCCAGCGTGCACACGGCGGCGCACTTTGTACGCGCTGTGCTGGAGGGCGTGGCGTACTCGCTGCAGGACACGTTCACGCTGTTTGCCGAGCTTGGGATTCCGGTGAGCGCCGTGCGGCTGGGAGGCGGCGGTGCGCGCGGTGCGCTGTGGCGCCGGATTCAGGCGGGCGTGTATGCGCAGGCGGTGGAGATCCTCACCGCCGAGGAGGGTGGCGCGTTCGGCTCGGCGCTGATGGCGGGCGTTGGCGCCGGGCACTGGGCGAACCTGGACCAGGCTTGCGCGCAGGCGATTGAGGTGGCCGAGCGCATTGAGCCGGATGCCGCCGATGTGGCGGCCTACCGCAGTGGCTATGCCGGCTGGCGCAAGCTGTACCCGGCGCTTCGCAGCCTGCGATAAACCGCGGCAAAGCGATTGGCTCGTGGTGTACACGGCGAGCAGAGATGCGTTAGGCTTTCATCCGACCTTGGAAACCTAAGAGGATGGGCTCATGCATCTCCGTTTTTCGTGTGTACTTCTTGCTCTCTCGTGTGCCATTGCACAAGCGCAAACCGCGCCAACTTGCACGGATCTGCATGTGGTGCCCGCGCCGCGGGAGTGCAGCGCGGTGACGACATTGCCGGTGGGCGAGCTGAGCGTTCGCATAGCGCTGGGCAAGAACGCTGAAGATGAGTTTGCGGCCAGCGATCTGGCGGACGCGCTCAAGGCGCGCGGCCTGCGCATGGCGGAGCACAACGCTTCGCTGATCCGGATGGAGCGAGCCGACTCCGCCATGGGCAAGGAGATTTTTGCACGCCACTCCATCCAGTTCGACAAGGCGATGCACGACGAGGGCTACGTGATTGTGCCGGACGGCGATCGCGGTATGGCCATCCTTGCTGAGACGGGCGCGGGCATGTTCTACGGCGCGCAGACGGTGAAGCAACTGGTGCGCGGCACGGGCAGAAAGGCCGTGCTGCTGGCGCCTACGCTGCGCGACTGGCCGGCGATGGCGCATCGCGGCCTGAGCGACGACTGGTCGCGCGGACCGCTGCCGAACATGGAGTTTCTGAAGCGCGAGATTCGCACGCTGGCCATGTACAAGGTCAATATTTTTTCGCCGTACTTTGAGCACACCTATGCGTATGCGTCGTCTCCGGTGACCACTTTCCCCGGCGGAGCGATGACTCCGGACGAGGCCCGCGAGATGGTGGAGTATGCGGCCAAGTATCACATTACGATCATTCCGGAGCAGGAGTCATTCGGGCATCTGCATCACGTACTGAAGTTTGAGGACTACTCGCCGCTGGGCGAGACGCCGCATGGATCCGTGCTGGCGCCGGGCGATGCCGCCA
Organism: Acidobacteriota bacterium; assembly: GCA_021778875.1. The sequence goes on from JAJYBT010000144.1 coordinate 1,358, forward strand.
CGCTACCGCTCATCTCCAGCTGGTTTGCGGAGCTGGCCAAGGTGTTTCCCGGGCCGTATGCGCACATCGGCGCGGACGAGACCTTTGAACTGGGGCTGGGCAGGACGCGCGACGAGGTGAAGCAGAAGGGGTTGAGCCCCGTGTATCTGGACTTTCTCACGCGCATTCATCAGACGCTGGCGCCGTATCACAAGCAGTTGTTGTTCTGGGGCGATATTGCCGTGAAGTCGCCGGAGCTGGTGGGCACGCTGCCCAAAGACATGATTGCGGTGCCGTGGCGCTACGACGCGGAGCCGGACTTTACGCCGCTGATTTTGCCCTTTACCCAGGCCGGCTTGCAGACGTGGGTGGCGACCGGCGTGAACAACTGGAATCGCGTCTATCCCAACAACAATGAGGCGCTGGGCAACATTCGCGCATTTGTGCGCGACGGCCAGAAGCTGGGCGCGACGGGCCTGCTGAACACGGTGTGGAACGACGACGGCGAAGGCATCTTTGACCAGAACTGGTTTGGCGTTTTGTTTGGCGCGGCGGCCGGCTGGCAGCAGGGCGAGAGCTCTGAGGCGGCGTTTACGGCGTCCTACGGGATGGCCTTCCACAACGATCCCACGGGAAAGATTGATGAGGCGCAGCGGCAACTGATGGCGGCGCATGCGCTTCTGCGGACGGCGGGACTGTACGACGTGGAGGACCGCTACTTCTGGATGGATCCGTTTTCGCAGGAGGGCCAGCAGGCCAGCGTCAAGCTGCTGCCGGTGGCTCCGCAGATGCGCCTGGCTGCCGAGAAGGCCATTACGCTGGTAGCCGAGGCTCGCGCCGCAGCCAAGGCCGATGGGCGCAAGCTGGAGAACGAGGAAGCGCTGGACGCCATGGAACTGGGCGCGCGGCGGATGGACTTTATCGGGCTGAAGTTTGAAGAGGCGGCCGAGTGCGCCAGCATCTACAGCCAGGCTCGCGCCATTGCCGGCGACAAGACGCGCTGGGATGAGGTGTCTGAGCTGCTGGAGACCATCGCCTCAAACAACGGAAAGATGCAGGACATGCGCGACGGCTACACGCAGCTGGGGCAGTTGTACAAGCAGGCGTGGCTGCGCGATAACCGCCCGTACTGGCTGGAGAACAACATGGCCCGCTATGACCGCGATGCGCAGATGTGGATTGGCCGTGGCGATGCATGGCAACTTGTGATCGACCGCTGGTGGTCAACGCACACGCTGGCTGCGGCCAGCGAGGTGGGGCTGCCGGAAGCGGCGCCCGCAGGCAAGTGACGCGCGCAGCCATGCCATGGCATGACTGCGGCACTGTGCGGTTGTTTCAGCTTGCGTCCGTTGCAAAGTCGGCGTAGACAAAGCCGTCACGGTTGACCACCTCTCCGGTTTGCAACTGGACCGGCTGGGCAAACATGGGCCCACTGTAGACGCAGGTGTGGAACTCGCCACGCTCGCCGCAAGGGTCGATGTGGGGCGGCAGGTCGCGTAGCAGCGCGGCATCGAATTCGCGGCCTGCAAAGGATGTGCTGAGTTGTTGTGAATCCACGCATGCCAGCCGGGCTCGGAGTCCTCCGTCGATCATCTGCCGCGCCAACTCGTCGGTGGGGATTTGCCACAGGGGAAAGATCGGCTCCAGGCCAGTGGGCGCAAGTTGCTTCTCGCGATAGGCGCGAATGTCCTCGAGGAAGAGGTCTCCGAAGGCGATTGCGTCCACGTGTTCGCGGATGGCGCGCTGGCAGGCCTCGGACATGCGCTGCTCGTAGACCTCGTTGGAGCATGGCCAGGGAAGGGGTATGACCCATAGCGGCAGTAGCGCGGCGCTGGCTTGTGCCTGCAATACGGAGTGGCGTGTGCCGTGCATGGCGACACGCTGGAACTCAGAGTTCAGTGTGGTGAGCAGGCCAACGACTTCGACATCGGGCTGGCGGCGGAGGAGATGCAGCGCCCATGCGCTGTCTTTACCGCTGCTCCAGGACAAGAGAACACGCTTCATGATTGGATGATACCGATTGTCGAGGGCGGGCACACCGGTGCCCGACGGGCGTGGCGGCACTTGCGGGGGAGGATGCGATGCGGATGCTGCGCGGGGATGTTGCAGGCCTATTCCGACGCTGGCGGAGAAGCCTCTGCGCACTCTTCGTAGTCGAACCGGCGCAGGTTGCGGAGACACTCTGAGAGTGCGATGAGCAGCGTTTCTCCCCATCCGACGGGCTGGAAGCGGAGAGTCTTCTGGTTCACGCAGAGGTCTGCCGTGGCGTAGAACTTCCTGTCAATCGTCTTTGCGGTGGCAAACTCTTTTACCGTGATGCGGGCTTCGACCTGCCCGGTTGCGTGCTTCTTGTTGAAGGAGAAGTAATGGAGCCGGGTCAGGGCCTCCGAGGGATCCTGCTGCAACAACGTCCAGTCATTCATGCCGTTCCCCCTGCATATTTCGTGGTCGAGCCTGGTTGCTCAGTGTAGCCCACGGACGCGGCGGCGGTGCAGGAATCTTGCAAAGGCGGGGAGAGCAGCGGGACAGAAAAACACGAGGCCCTGCGCTGGGCAGGGCCTCGGGATGTTTACGCCGGTGACGGAGTGGCTACTTGAGCGTGAGCTCGCCTTGCAGCGGAGTGTTCTCACTGGAGTCGCCGACATGGAGAATGAAGCTGCCGGGATCGATTGTCCACTTGTGGGCGGACTCGTCCCAGTAGCTGAAGGAGCGCGCGTTCAGCATGAGCGTGACGTGCCGGGTTTCACCGGGAGCGAGATTGACCTTTGCGAAGCCCTTGAGCTCGCGCTCCGGGCGCTGCGCTTTGGCGGAGGGATCGGAGACGTAGAGCTGAGCCACTTCCGCGCCAGCCACCTTGCCGGTGTTGGTCACGTCAAAGCTGACGGAGACGCCTGCCGGGTCGATGGTCCCGATCAGTTGCAGGGATGGAGCCTGCAGGTTGGAGAAGCGGAAGGTGGTGTAACTGAGGCCGTATCCGAATGGATAGAGCGGATGCTTGCCGGTGGTCGTCCAGTAGCGATAGCCGACCATCAGCTTGTCCTGGTACTTCACATGCGGAATGACATAGTCCACGGGAGCATGACCCGCCTCTGTAACGTGGAGCCTGGTGTCTGCGCCGGGGATGGGGTAGTAGTCGTGGTAGGAGGGGTTGTCGCTCCAGTTGCGGTCAAAGCTCACCGGCAGCTTGCCCTCGGGGTTGTGCCTGCCGAAGAGGACTTCGGCGATGGCGGTTCCGCCTTCCTGGCCCGGATACCAGTTGTGCAGCAGGACGGGCACTTTGCTTAGCCAGCGGTTGGTATCAACCGCTCCGCCGGCTGTGAGAGCGACGATCGTGTGCGGATTCGCCGCGGCAACGGTCTCAATCAGCGCATCCTGACCCCAGGGCAGACCGAAGGTGCGGTCGTGGCCCTCGCCCTCGGTGGGACGATCGAAGCCGACGGCGACAACGGCGACATCGGCCGCGGCGGCGAACTGCTTCACCTCCGGTGAGAGCATCTCGTCCTCATTCAGAATGCCCATGCCAAAGCGGATTCCGGCAAAGCCGGGCAGGTAGTCCACGACAACCTTGACCGTTTGACCGGCTGCGAGGTCGATGGAGGCCGTCTCCGGCGTCTGGCCCTCGACCTGGACCTGATCGAGAAGCTGCTTGCCGTCGACCATCACTTTGTAGTGGTCACTGCCGGCGGCCGCGGCCAGGATGAGATACTTGCCGGCCTTGTCTGCCTTAAAGGATGCGCTGTAGCGGATGCTGCGCGGCGTCTTGTCGGCGGGACCCCACCACTCCTGCTTATAGGAGCTGATGCGCCGCTCCCGGCTGGTTTCAGGCGTGCCGGTGAAGTCCTTGCTGGGATAGGTGGCAACCTGGATCTCGCCGTCCCAGCGGGTGCGCCGGAAGACGTCCGTCATCTCCGGCAGGCCGCCTGCGTACAGCACATGCACATGGGGGCCGAGCAGGTTGGCGATGCCGGTGAGGATGCTGACGGGCTGAAACGCCCGGGCCTCGGACGAGCCTCCGCCGCCCACGACAGCAGGCCAGGCGTTGGGGCCGATCACGGCAATCGTCTTGATACGGGCGGGGTCGAGCGGCAACAGGTTGCCCTGATTCTTAAGCAGCGTCAGGCTCTCCAGAGCGCCCTGCAGCGCGACGGCACGGTCCGCCACCGAGTAGGTGGATTGGGCCAGGTCAAGCTGGGGACGGTCCAGGAAGCCGTAGCGCAGGGCGACGCGAAGGATGCGCAGCACCTTGTCGTCGATGGTGGACTCCTTGACGGTGCCGGCCTTGATGGCGGGCAGCAGGGTAGCGGCATTCATGAAGCGCGCCGAGGGCATTTCGAGGTCGAGGCCATTGTTGGCTGCCGCAACGCCGTCGTAGGTGGCGTCCCAGTCCGACATCAGGATGCTGTTGAACTTCCAGTCGCCCTTGAGCACTTTCAGGTTGAGGAAATCGTTCTGCGTGGCGTGGGAGCCGTTGACCAGGTTGTAGGAGTTCATGACGGCGTCCACGTGGCCCCTGGTGACGGCGGCCTCGAATGCGGGGAGATAGAGTTCGCGCATGGTGCGCTCGTCCACTTCCACATCGACGTTGTGGCGGTTGTACTCCTGATTGTTGAGCGCGTAGTGCTTGACCGTGGCTACCACGCCCTGCGACTGCACCCCCTGGATGTAGGGAACGACGAGCTCGGAGTTGAGGTAAGGGTCCTCAGAGAGGTACTCGAAGTTGCGGCCGGCCACGGGCGAGCGGGCGATGTTGACGCCGGGGCCGAGCAGGAAGTTGACGCCGCGGGCGCGGGCGTCTTTGCCAAGTCCCTCACCCAGGGAGCGCGCAAAGCCGCGATCCCAGGTGGCGGCAAGCGCCACGCCGCCGGCGTAGGCCGTGGTGGGGCCCCAGGTGCGCACGCCGACCGAGGCGTCCGACATCTTGAGCCGGGGCAGGTTGATGACCGGCTCGGCATAGGTGAACATGCTGTCGACGCCACCGATCAGTTGAATTTTCTGATCGAGCGACAGCTTGGCAAGCATGGCGTGGGCTTTGGCTTCGATTTCGGGCGAATCGGATACCGGCGCCTGGGCAGAGGCAGCAATTGCGCATGCCAGCAGGGCCGGAAGCAGGCATGCCATGCGAAGAAAGCAAAACGATTGTCTTATGGACTTCATGGGGTTTTTCATGACGCGAGACAGGCTATCGTATTTGCCCCGTGGGTGTACACAGGAATCCTTATGGGAGGGCAGATTGGGGCCGCTGTGGCGGCAGCGGCACCGGGCAAGTCCTTTTTTATCGGTAGCGAAGTGATCTGAATCACATGGTGGGGTGAATGATGTCACTGCCTGGCCTATGCCGCCTGGGGCAGACTCG
>JAJYBT010000145.1 GCA_021778875.1 Acidobacteriota bacterium
ACGTGCTCAAGTTGACACCCGCGTCGAAATAGAATCGTTTGCCGCTCACCACCGTGCGCGCAGTCCGTCCAACCGCGAGACGCAAATCCGGCTCCGCCGGCAACGCGCGCGAAACAGACTGCACGCTGCACTCCTGTTGCCCTGGTTCGACTTCACAATCATGAGGTGACTGGATGCTTCGCACTCTCTTCCTTGCGCTTCTTCTGGCATCGGCGTTGGCTGTGCCCGTCAGTCTGCTTGCGCAGGCTGCGCCTACCCATCGGCCAGCGGCGAATTACGAGTTATACGGCGGCTATTCCTATACCTTTCGTCCGTATGACCACACGCAGGACTTTCCCGTGAGCGGCGGCATGAACGGCTGGGAGGCATCCCTGCGCGTGCCGCTCCCCATCTTCGGCTCATGGCTCGGCATCAAGGGCGATGTGTCTGGCAGTTACCGCTATGACACGCCCTACTTCAATCCGCATGCGTATTTCTTTCTGCTGGGGCCGCAAGTCTCGGCGCATCTGGGCAGGTCCACTGTGTATGTGCATGGACTGGTGGGCAGTTCGCATTTGAATGACACCGCGATTCCCAGCCTCAAGTCCAACTCAACGTTTGCGGCGGCCGTGGGCGGGGGCTTCGACTATGGACTCTCGCGCGCACTGGCGTGGCGCCTGCAGGCCGACTACTACAACACCAATTTCCAATCGACCTCCAATCAAATTCAGCAGATCGTGAACTCCAACGGGCGCGTTTCCACCGGGCTGGTGCTGCGGTTCTAAAGCGCAACGCAGCACGCGATCGAATTCCCGACTGTGGCAGGACATGGCGGCTCGGATATAGTGGCCGTGAACGTTTCTTCCTTCACGGAGGCCTGCCGCCATGCCGTCAAAGCATCTGGTTGTTGATCGCCGCTCATTCCTGAGCGCATGCGCACGCGCGGGCGTCGCCTCGGCGCTTCTGCCTTCCTTTTCGCGCACGGCATGGGGCCAGGCAGCGTCCAGCATAACGAGGGACATTGCCGGCGACCCGCTGCGCCCGCAGTATCACCTGCTGCCGCAGCACAACTGGATGAACGATCCCAACGGTCCCATCTGGTGGAAGGGGAATTATCATCTCTTCTACCAGCTCAATCCCAATGCCGCCGTGTGGGGAGACATGCACTGGGGCCATGCCGTCAGCGCCGATATGGTGCATTGGCATCATGAGCCCATCGCTCTGGCGCCCACGCCTGGCGGACCCGACAGCGAAGGCTGCTTCAGCGGCTCGGCTGTTGTGTACAACGGCGTGCCCACGATGATTTACACCGGCGTGCAAAACGCCGCGCCGAAGGATGTGACGCTGCACGACGCGAGCAACAAGCTGCGCGAAACGCAGATGCTGGCCACCGCCGCCGATGACAGCCTGCTGCATTGGAACAAGCTCGAAACGCCCATCATTGCCGCGCCGCCAGAAGGAATGGAGGTCACTGGCTTTCGCGACCCGTGCCCGTGGCAGGAGACCGACGGCTGGTATCTCGCCGTTGGCTCGGGCGAGCGTGGCAAGGGAGGCTGCGCGCTGCTCTATCGATCGCAGGACCTGCGCCACTGGCAGTATCTGCATCCGCTCGCGCAGGGCAAGCCCACGGGCAGCGGCGCCGCAGACCCGGTGGACAGCGGCGACATGTGGGAGTGTCCGGACTTCTTTGAAGTGAACGGAAAGCATTGCCTGCTTTACTCCACCGAGCGCAAAGTCTACTGGACGACCGGCGACTACGACGCGCGCGAGCACCGCTACACGCCCACGCGCCAGGGCATTCTGGATTACGGCTCTTACTATGCGCCCAAGAGCTTTCGCGCTCCGGACGGGCGGCGCATTCTTTGGGGCTGGATTCCCGAAGCGCGTCCGCAGGCGGAGTACGCTGCAGCGGGCTGGGCAGGCGCAATGTCCCTGCCGCGCGTGCTGGGCGTGGATGCCGAGGGGCAGCTCACGATGAAGATCGCGGCGGAAGCGAAGGCATTGCGCGGAGCAGCCGCGCATCAGCGGCTGAAAGGCGGCGCGCAGCGCAGCAGACTCGAACATCTGCGCCAGGAGATTGCTCTGCGTCTGGCTCCGCAAACAAAGACCGCAACGGTCCGCCTGCTTTCCGAAGGCAAACCAGCGTGGGAGATGCAGCTTGACGTTGCCGCGCACACGGCCCGCTGTGGCGACCGCATCTTCCCGCTGCCCGTGCTTGCGCAGAACGAGCCCGCGCTGAGGATTTTCCTTGACGCCTCGGTGATCGAGACATTTGCCGGCGCAACGCAGGCCATCACCAGCCGCTGCTACGCGGTGCTGCATGGCCACGCGGAGCTTGAGGTGATTCTGGCTGAAGACGGCGCAGGCGAACTGACGCGCTGGCCCCTGGCCGCAATCTCGCCTGACCGCCTAACCACCTGACGCGCGTTTGGTCTATAGTGTCGTGAAGCAATAACCCCGCCGCAAAGGACGCGCACATGACACTTGACCGTCGAGGGTTTCTAGCCGCCTGCAGCCGCGCAGGCATCGCTTCCCCGTTGCTGCCCGGCATTCTGTACACGCTGGCCGCGCAGGCGCAGGAGGTCACGGGCGCGGATCAGTCCAAGCCGCCAACAATCACGTCCGAAATCATCGACCAGGCCGCCGTGCTGGCCGGTGTGGGCCCATTCACAACCGAGCAGAAGCAGATGATGATCGACGGACTCGTTGACAACAACGGCTCCTGCAAAGCGATAAGGAAGCTCGACCTGCCCAACTCCGTTGCGCCTGCATTTGTCTTTCATCCGCAGCCGGCGGCCACTCCAGGTGAGCCCTGCGAGAAGCCAGCCAATGCCAGCGCGGGTATGGCGGCCTCTGATATTCAGGCGCATGCTCCTGCGAAGATGGAAGACCTCGCCTTTGCAACGGTTGCCGAAATCGGCGCGCTGCTCAGGGCACGCAAAATCACGTCCCTCGCGCTCACGCAGATGTACCTCGCGCGGCTCAAGCGCTATGACCGCGCACTCCACTTCGTCATTACGCTCACCGAAGAGCGCGCGCTGGCGCAGGCCAAAGCCGCCGATGCCGAACTCGACGCGGGCAAATACCGCGGCCCGCTGCATGGCATTCCCTGGGGCGCGAAGGATTTGCTTGCCGTCAAAGGCTATCGCACCACGTGGGGCGCGGGCGGTTTTGAGCATCAGGTCATCGACGAGGACGCCACCGTGGTCCAGCGTCTGGATGCGGCCGGAGCCGTGCTGGTGGCCAAGCTCACGCTCGGCGCGCTGGCCATGGGCGATGTGTGGTTCGGCGGGCGCACGCGCAATCCGTGGAATCCGCAGCAGGGTTCCAGCGGATCATCTGCCGGCCCGGCCAGCGCCGTGGCGGCGGGCTGTGTGGGCTTCGCCATCGGGTCTGAGACGCTCGGTTCCATCTCCTCGCCATCCACGCGCTGCGGCGTTACGGGCCTCAGGCCCACGTTTGGATTTGTTCCGCGCACCGGCGCGATGGCGCTCAGTTGGACGATGGACAAGCTCGGCCCCATCGCCCGCTCCGCGGGGGACTGCGCGCTTGTGCTTGCCGCTATTGTTGGCCCTGACGGCAAGGACACATCCGTCGCGCCTGCGACCTTCGGCTGGCATGGCGATTGGCGCTCCCTGCGGATTGGTTACTTGAAGAGCGGCTTCGACGCCATCGAGCTTCTCAAGCTGCCTGCCGCGCCCGCTGACGAAACCGCGGAGCAGAAGTCCGCGCGCGAGCGCCGCGACGCCGAGCGCAAGGCCGCACACGCCCGTCGCGTCTATGACCAGCGCTACGATTTGGCTGCGCTCAAAAAACTGCGCGCGATGGGCGTGAACCTTATTCCGCTGGAACTGCCCAGGCTGCCTTATGGCGCCATGGTTCCTCTGCTCACCGCTGAGGCCGCCGCCGCCTTCGACGAGCTGACCATGACGGGCCGCGACCGCCTGCTGACCGCGCAGGGGCCAGAGGACTGGCCCAATGCCTTCCGCGTCGCGCGCTTCTACCCGGCGGTCGAGTATATCCAGGCCAACCGCGCCCGCACGCTGGCCGTCGAGCAGGTCTCGGCGCTCTTCCATCAGGTGGACATCATCGTGACACCCACCGCAGGCATGCAACTGGTGGCCACCAATCTTACCGGCCATCCAGCGCTGATTGTGCCCAACGGACTGCGCGGCACCGACGCACCCAGGCCACCTGAGATGGACACCGGCGACGAAGACAACATCGGTGGGCCGGGCACGCCGGTCTCGCTCACGTTCCTTGCCGGGCACTATCAGGATGCGAAGCTGGCCGCCTTTGGCCGCGCTTATCAGCAGGCGACAGGCTTCGACAAGCTGCACCCAAAACTCGATTAACGCGAGCATGTACCATTTGGGCATGGCGCTGGTTGAGGTGGAGGCGGTTTCAAAGAGCTATCCCCGGCGCGTGGGGCTGGGCACGGAGCAGCGCGCCGTTGTTGAAGATGTCTCGCTCACGATCGAGGCAGGCGAGACGCTGGGGCTGGTGGGCGAGTCCGGCTCCGGCAAGACCACGCTGGCGCGCATGATTCTGGGGCTGGTTGCGCCCACGCGGGGCAGCATCCGTGTGGATGCCATCGACGTAGCGCGCGCCACGCGCAGCGAGTTGCACAACATCCGACGCCAGATGCAGCCTGTCTTTCAGGACCCGTATGCGGCCCTGAACCCGCGCATGCAGGTGCTGGACATTGTCACCGAGCCCTGGGCCATTCACGGCGTTGAGCCGGGAGTGAAACGGCGCGGGCACGCTGCGCGCGCGCGCGCAGCCGAACTGCTTGCCCGTGTGGGCCTCGACGACTCAGCCCTGAATCGCTATCCGCACGAATTTTCAGGCGGGCAAAGGCAGCGCATCAACATCGCGCGCGCGCTGGCGCTGAGGCCGCGACTGCTGATTCTGGACGAGCCGGTGTCCGCGCTCGATGTAAGCGTGGGCGCGCAGATTGTGAACCTGCTGCGCAATTTGCAGCGCGAGCATGGGTTGACTTACCTGTTCATCTCCCACTCCATGCCGCTGGTGCGCTATCTCAGCACGCGCATCGCAGTCATGCAGCAGGGCAGGCTGGTGGAGATGGGCGAGGCTGAGGCGCTGTGCTCCGCGCCCCATGAGGCCTACACGCGCCAACTGCTGGCTGCCACGCCGGAACTGCCGGCCGGCGTGGCCTGAACCGCTAGTTTGGTTGTGCGGGCTGTGCCGGTTTGGCGGGAGTCGCCGGAGCAGCGGGCGTCACAGGCGTTACCGGAATGCGGCCCGACGGCAGCGTGGTTTCCGGGCGCACAATGTTGCCGCCGGGCATCACCGCCGGATGGTTGGGCGGCATCATGATGTCGGACATGCCCACCAGCTCAATATCGAAAATCAGGTCGGACTGCGGCGGAATGCCCGGTCGCCCGCGATCGCCGTACGCAAGTTGCCAGGGAATGAACAGGCGGCGCTTGCCGCCGACTTTCATGCCGTGGAAGCCTTGATCGAAGCCCGGAATCACGCGGCCATAGCCTTGCGGAAAGTTGATGGGTTGCGGCTCGCCCTTCTTCGGTTTGCCATCGGGGCCCATCACGGGCATGCCATCCGGACCCGTGACGGGATGGTCATACGACGAATCGAATTTGTGTCCGTTGGCCGCAAGCCAGCCGGTGTAGTTCACCTTGTAGACCTTGTTAGGCTCGGCCGGATCGCCGACGCCGATCTTGATGTCCTCATACCGCAGCGAGAAGGCCGTCTTGATGACGCCATGCACGGGAGGCACGCCCGGCGGCAGCTTCGCCCCCGTCTGCGCGCTGCGCGCCACTGCGGGTTTGGCTGCGGTGGCCGGTTTTGCGGGAGCTTGAGCTAAGACGGCCGTTGCGCCGGCCGCGACGAAAAGAAAAAGAAATGATTGCTTCATTGCGTGCGATAACTCCGGTAGGTATCTCATCGGGAGTGTATCAGGCGTGCCGTCGGCGCAGAACAACCGGCCGCAGCGGCACGGGCGCGCATCTGCGCCATGCCATGGTCTGCTTTGATGGGTCTATTGCGATGGAGCGTGCGACCCGCTTCCGGTCCTCGTGTCCACGCCTCTGGCCATCACCGTCCAATGCGCGTTGTCTTCTGAGAATTCCTGGCGAAACTCGATGCGGTCTGCCGAGGCGAACACATTCACGACGCGAAACCAGGTTGTCTTATCCCCTTCCTGGATTTGCCAGGGAAAGGTCCACACATTGCCTTCGATCAGCAGCCTGCCCTTGCCCGCCGGCTGACCGTCAAGGGGGATTGGGTAACTGGTATACGCATGTTCTTTGCTGTCATAGGTAAATACGAGCAGTGTTTTGGAGTCGCCGTCCACATACTGATTGCAGGCCAGGTAGCCCCCGTTTTTCCAGCAGACATTCTTGAGGGTTGCCGCTTCGTGGCCGGCCTTGCTATGGGCTGTGTTGAACCGCTCGGTCTCGGTCTTCCATGTGCCTGCATAAGCCCAGATGGCATCGATCCCTGACGGCGCATGCTGGGGCGTTTCCGCAGCCGCGCAACCCTGGAATAATGAAACCTGAACTAACCAGACCTGGATCAGCCAGACCGCGGCAATCGTTCCCGCCCTCTGCGTCGTCCATGCCATTGCAACTATCCTCCCGGTTGCGGTCGATACTACTCTATTGGCGGGTCTGGAATCACGAGCGAAAAATCAGGTTGAGCCCATCAGGCCTGCCAG
>JAJYBT010000146.1 GCA_021778875.1 Acidobacteriota bacterium
GAGAAGTTCCGACAGCAGGCCAGGAGGCAAGCGAGCAATGCGGCAATGGATGGGAAAGCGCACATTGGGCAGTGTCAGGGGAGGCGCAGGAGCATGACGTGGAGCGATGAATTTCGAGCCAGGAGCATGAGCGCCGCGCAGGCTCTGGAGGCTGTGCGTTCCGGTGATCGCGTATGGATTCAGTCAGGGTGCGGGACGCCCTCCGTGCTGGTGGATGCGCTGGTGGCGCGTGCGGCGGAGCTGCGCGATGTGGAGATTATCCACATGAAGACACTGGGCAACGCGGATTATACGAAGCCCGAATACGCAGGGCATTTTCGTCATCGCGGATTGTTTCTGGGCGAGAACGTGCGCGAAGCTGTGGCGGCGGGGCGCGCGGACTATACGCCGATTTTCCTGAGCGAGATTGAGGGTCTGTTTGAAAGCGGGCAGTTGCCGCTGGATGTGGTGCTGATGCAGGTTTCTCCGCCGGACGCGCACGGGTTTATGAGCCTGGGCACGACGGTGGACTGCACGCTGACGGCGGCGCGCTTTGCGAAGGTTGTGATCGCGGAAGTGAACGAGCGGATGCCGCGCACGCTGGGCGATACGTTTATCCACGTCAGCCACATCACGGCGGTGGTGGAGACATCGCACGCGCTGCTGGAGATGCATCCGGAGCCGTTCACGGATCTGCACCTGCGCGTGGCGCGGAACGTGGCCTCGCTGATTCCCGATGGCGCGACGCTGCAGACGGGGATTGGGGGCATACCGGACGCGGTGCTGGCGTGCCTTGAAGACAAGCGGGACCTCGGGATTCACACGGAGATGTGCTCGGACGGCGTGATTGAGCTGATGGAGTCTGGCGTCATCAACGGCGAACGGAAGTCGCTGCACAAGGGCAAGGCGGTGGCGGCGTTTGTGCTGGGTTCGCAGCGGCTTTTTGATTTTATCCACGAGAATGCGAGCTTTGAGTTCCGGTCGATCAGCTACACGAACGATCCGTTTGTTGTGGCGCAGAACGACCGGATGGTGGCGATCAACTCCGCGCTGCAGGTGGACTTGACGGGGCAGGTGTGCGCGGACTCGCTGGGGACGCGGCCGTTCAGCGGGTTCGGCGGGCAGGTGGATTTCATTCGCGGAGCGGCGCGCTCGCGTGGCGGCGTGCCGATTATTGCGCTGCTTTCGATGGCGCAGCGCGGGGCGGTGTCGCGCATTGTGCCGGTGCTGGAGCCGGGCGCGGGCGTGGTGACGTCGCGCGCGGATGTGCATTACGTGGTGACCGAGCATGGCGTGGCGTATCTGCACGGCAAGACGCTGCGCGAGCGCGCGCAGGCGTTGATTGCGATTGCCGAGCCGCGCTTTCGGCAGGAGCTGGAAGACTTTGCGGTGCGAGCGCACTACCTGGAGCGCAAGGCCGCGGTGGCCGCGTTTGCCTGAGGGCTCGCGGCCAGGCGGAAAGGAGCGGGGACGGATGGAAGCGATCAAGCGAAGCCGGGGTTTGCTGCGGGTGGATGTGAATGAGTGCAAGGGTTGCGGCATGTGCGTGGAGGCGTGTCCGCCGAGGGTGATCGGCATGAGCGAAAAGCTGAATCACTATGGCTATCGCACGGCGACGTATGCGGGCGAGGGCTGCACGGCGTGCGGCATTTGCTTCATGGTGTGTCCGGAGCCGGGTGCGCTGACGGTGCTGCGCGCGATGAATCGCGCGGCCGGCGCGGGACGCGGAGTGAACGCGGGCGTTGAGGGAGCGATGGCATGCGCAAGCAACTGATGAAGGGCAATGAGGCGATTGTCAAGAGCGCGATTCTTGCCGGATGCCGTGCGTACTATGGGTATCCGATCACGCCGGCGAGCGAGATTGCAGAGGCCGCGGCGCAATATTTGCCGCAGGTGGGCGGGGTGTTCTTGCAGGCCGAGAGCGAGGTTGCGGCGATCAACATGCTGTATGGCGCGTCGTCGGCAGGCGTGCGCTGCATGACGGCGTCGAGCGGGCCGGGGATCAGCCTGATGCAGGAAGGCATCAGCTACATGGCGGGCGCGGAGCTGCCGTGCGTGATTGCCGATATTACGCGCGGCGGGCCGGGGCTGGGCAACATCGCATCCGAGCAGAGCGACTATCACCAGGCGGTGAAGGGCGGCGGCAATGGCTGCTACCACACGCTTGTACTGGCGCCTCACTCCGTGCAGGAGATGGCTGATTTGACGGCGCTGGCATTCGAGCTGGCGGATCGCTACCGGACGCCGGTGATGCTGCTTGCCGATGGCTTTGTGGGGCAGATGATGGAGCCGGTGGAGTTTCCGCAGGCGGCTACGGAGCCTCGTGTGCCGGAATGGGCGGTGACGGGCACGGCTGAGTCGCGCGGCAATCTGATTACTTCATTGCACATGGGCAGTGACGATCTGGAAGCGCATGTGCGGCACCTGGAGGCGAAGTACATACTCGCGGAGCAGAACGAGACGCGCGCCGAAGAGTGGTTCACGGAGGATGCGGAGATTGTGCTGGTGGGCTATGGCATCGTGGGCCGGATATTGAAGGCCGTTACCGCGGAGGCGCGCGCGAGCGGCATGAACGTGGGGCTGCTGCGGCCGATTACGCTGTTTCCGTTTCCGACGAAGCATTTTCAGCGGCTGGCTCCGCGGGCGCGCGTGTTTGTGGTGGTGGAGATGAGCACGGGGCAGCTTGTGGAGGATGTGCGGCTGGCGCTGAATGGAGTGCGGCCGGTTGAGTTCCTGAGCCGCGTGGGCGGCAATGTGCCGTCGCATGAAGAGGTGCTGGAGTTTGTGCGCAAGGTGGCGCGGCGTTACCTGCCGGCGATGGCACTGGATGAGGAGCAGATGGCTCATGTCTAGCGAAGTGATTACGGCATACGAAGTGGTGCACGGCAAAGCGAAGTCGTTCTACGAGAGCTATGCGCGGAAGGATGAGCTGCAGCACCAGACGCACTATTGTCCGGGATGCGGGCATGGGCAGATTCACAAGATGCTGGCCAGCGCGATTGATGGGCTGGGCATTCAGGACAGGACGATTCTTGTGAGCCCGGTGGGCTGCTCGGTGTTTGCGTACTACTACTTTGACGTGGGCAACGTGCAGGCGGCGCACGGGCGCGCGCCGGCAGTGGCGACGGCGCTGAAGCGCAGCCATCGCGACAGCATCGTAGTGGCGTACCAGGGTGACGGGGATTTGTCCGCGATTGGTTCGGCGGAGATTCTGCACGCGGCGAATCGCGGCGAGAATGTCACGGTGATTTTTGTGAACAACGCCATTTACAGCATGACGGGCGGGCAATACGCGCCGACGACGCTGCTGGGGCAGAAGAGCACGACGACTCCGCTGGGCCGCAGCGCGGAGAATGAGGGCTACCCGCTGCACGTGAGCGAGCTGCTGGCGAGCCTGGAGGCTCCGGTCTACATTGAGCGCGTGGGACTGGGCGACAACAAGCAGATCGCGCAGGCCAATCGCGCGATTCGGCGGGCGATGGAGAACCAGACGAAGGGGCTGGGCTTCTCGCTGATTGAAGTGCTTTCGCCGTGTCCGACGGTGTGGAAGATGCAGCCGGTGGAGGCGCAGCACTGGGTGCGGGATGTGATGGAGAAGACATTTCCGCTGGGCGTCTATCGCGATCGCACAAAGGAAGCGAAGGCGTGGCCAGCGCACGAGGCGCCGCCTGCGCTCGACAGGATTCCGCAGATTATTGGCGTGGCGCACGAGGATCTTCCTGAAGGCAATGCATCTCTGCTGGCGCGGGCCGATCATGTGGATCTGCACGTGAGGGTGGCGGGCTTTGGCGGGCAGGGCGTGCTGCTGCTGGGCGAGGTGCTGGCCGAGGCGGGGCTGGACGCGGGGCTGGAGGTGTCGTGGCTGCCGTCGTATGGGCCGGAGATGCGCTCCGGCACGTCGAACTGCCATGTGCGGCTTTCGCGCGAGCCGATTGATTCGCCGCTGGTGACGGTGCCGAACGTGCTGGTGGCGATGAATGAGCCATCGCTGCGCAAGTTCGACCGGAGCGTACGCGCCGGCGGATGGGTGATTTATAACGGCGATGCATTTCCCGAGGATTGCGCGCGGAAGGACGTGCATGTGCTGGCGCTGCCGTTTACGCGCGTGGCCGACGAACTGGGCGATGCGCGCGCGGCCAATATGGTGATGCTTGGCGCGCTGCTGGAGATTGCGGGCGCGCTGCCGCAGGCCAGCATTGACGCGGCGCTGAAGCGGCTGGTGAAGAGTCCGCGCTGGGTTGAGCTGGACGAACGCGCACTGGCGCGCGGGCGGGAACTTTACAGGGAATCGCGCCTGGAGGTGTGCAATGAAGGCTGAGGCTGATCCGAACCTGATTGTGTATTTTGGCGGGCAATATATTCCGCTTCGCGATGCGCACGTGGGGATTTTGACACATGCGCTGCATTACGGAACGGGCGTTTTTGAAGGCATTCGCGCGTATTGGGATGAGACTTCGCAGGAGCTTTTTGTGATGCGCCCGGTGGAGCACTATGAGCGCTGGAAGCAGAACTGCGGCATTCTGCGCATCGATGTGCCAGCGACACCGGAGGAGTTGAGCGGCATCACGGTGGAGCTGATGCGGAGGAATAAATTCAGCACGAATGTGTACGTGCGGCCGCTGGCCTATAAGAGCGCGGAGCGCGTGGGCGTGCGCCCGGACGACCAGGATTCTTTCGCTATTGTTGCGCTGCCGTTTGGCGATTATCTGCACGCCGACAAGGGGCTGCATGCGGGGGTAAGCTCGTGGCGACGCATCGAGGACAACGCGATTCCGGCGCGCGCGAAGATTTGCGGCGCATATGTGAACAGCGCTCTTGCCAGCGACGATGCAAAGCGCAATGGATATGACGAGGCCATCCTGCTGAACGAGAGCGGCCAGGTTGCCGAGGGATCAACGTGCAACATTTTCATGGTTCGCAAGGGCGTACTGATTACGCCGCCGGTGCATGAGAACGTGCTGGAGGGCATTACGCGCGACTCAGTGATGCAACTGGCGCGACGCGAGCTGGACATGCAGGTTGTGGAGCGGGCCGTCGACCGGAGCGAGCTGTATGTGTGCGATGAGCTGTTCCTGACGGGAACAGCGGTGGGCGTGGAGCCGGTGGTGCGCGTGGATCATCGCCCGGTGAGAGATGCGGCCATAGGCCCGGTTACGCACGCGCTGCGGCAGTTGTACTTCGATGCTGCGCGGGGACATCTGGCGGCTTACCGGAAGTGGCTGGTTCCGGTGAACCACGGTGAAAGGGGGAGTGAGGCCGGGGAAGAGGGCATCGCGGCTTCGTTTGCGATCTGACTGTGGCAGTGAAGTCTGTTTCACAAAGGGCGGAACGCAGCATGCTGCCAATCCCGCCTCAGGATTCGCGAGAGGCGTCAGAGGCTCTTGATTTCGTCCATCTTGTCGAAGAAGTGCCCCATCTTTTCCTGCTTGGTGCGCAGGTAGCGCTCGAAGCTTTCCTGCGGCTCGACTTCGGCGGAGACGCGCTCCGTAACGGTGATGCCGGCCGACTGCAGCGCGGCGACCTTTTCGGGATTGTTGGTGATGAGGCGGACCTGGCTGAGGCCGAGCAGCTTGAGCACGGCGGCGGGCAACTCGTAGGCGCGGCAGTCGGCGGCGAAGCCCAGCTCCTCGTTGGCTTCCACCGTGTCGAGTCCCTGGTCCTGCAATTCGTAGGCTCTGAGCTTTGCCATGAGGCCGATGCCGCGTCCTTCCTGCTGCTCGTAGAGCAGGATGCCGGCGCCTTTTTGCGCGATGAGGCCGAGGGCCAGCTCCAACTGCAGGCGGCAATCGCAGCGGAGCGAGCCGAAGACGTCGCCGGTGAGGCACTGCGAGTGGATGCGGACCAGCGGCGGCGCAGCATGGATGTCGCCCATCACGAGGGCAACAAGCCCTTCCACATCGCCTTTGCCCTGTTCATTTGGCATGGCTTCGTCGCAGGGGCGCGGCGCAGACAGCGTGCCCTCAAAGCCCAGAATGCGGAAGTGTCCCCAGCGGGAAGGGAAGTCAGCTTCGGAGATTTTCTTTACGCTCTCATATCCCATGCCTTCATTTTACTTTGTCTGTTGACTGCTCTGCTGCCGTGGGTCCAGGGAGAAGGTTTTTTCATGCATCCGGCGCAGTGATTTTCCGCATAAGGCGCCGGGCGCGATACATTGATTGCGTGGTTGATAACAAGCTGATTCTTATCACGCTGCTGGTGAAGCTTGGCGTGGCCGCTTCGGTGGCCAGCGCACTGGCGCGGTCGCGGACCTTCCAGCGGCTGCTGTTTGCCGAGCAGCGCCGGCATCGGGAAACCGCGGCTTTGCTGGCATTCTTTCTGGTGCCGCTGACGCTGGGCGTCTGGGTGCGGACGACTGTGCCAAACTTTCTGGCTGCCGATCTCTCCTTTGAGACGGTGATTCTGCTGGGGCTGCTGCTGGGCCCGGGATGGGCGATGGTGGGCGGGGTGATTCTGTCATTCCCAGCGGTGATTCACCATGAGTACCTTGCGCTGCCGTTCAATGTGGCACTGGGTCTGGGCGCGGGCATCCTGGGCAGCTTTGTGGAGAAGGATGAGATCTGGTCGTTCACTCCGTTCATCGATTTGAGTCTCTACCGGTGGGTGCGGCGCAACCTGCGCAAGCCGCGCATCGACAGGCAGATTCTGCTGCTGTTTCTGATTGCGGCCATGGAGATCTGCCGCGAGTGGGTGGCGCGC
>JAJYBT010000147.1 GCA_021778875.1 Acidobacteriota bacterium
ATGTTCCCACACCACGAGAACGAGATTGCGCAGAGCGAGACCGTGACCCACAAGCCCTTGGCCCGTCACTGGATGCATGTGCGCTTCCTGCTCGTGGACGGGCGCAAGATGTCCAAGAGCGAGGGCAACTTCTACACCCTGCGCGACCTGCTGCTCAAGGGCTACAAGGCATCGGCCATCCGCCTGGCGCTCATCTCCGTTCCCTACCGGCACCAGCTGAACTTCACCTTCGACGGGCTGACGGAAGCAACCAACGCCATCGACCGGCTGCGGACCTTCCACCAGCGCGTAACCAAGGGCAGCTTTCCCGCCGGCTCCAATCCCGCCCTGCAGGCTGCCGCGGGAAAAGCCCGCACAGAGTATATGGCCGCCCTTGCCAACGACCTGAATACCGCCGAGGCGCGAGCGCCCATCTTTGACCTGATTCGTACGGCCAACACCGCCATCGACCAGGGCCAGTTCCTCGCCGGCGACCGCGATGCCATTCTGGCCGTGCTGGCCGACTTCGATGCCGTCTTTGACGTGCTCGAAGATCGCGACGACGAGCCGACGCGGCGCGCCCTGGCCTGGGCGGAGCAGTCCGGCCGCATGGCCGAGGTTGCGCCCGAGTTGCTGGCGCGCCAGTCCCTGACCGACGAGGCCATTGACGCGCTCGTAGCCGAACGTACCCTGGCCAAACGCCAGCGCAACTTTGCCCGCGCCGACCAGATTCGCAACGAGCTGGCCGAAAAAGGCATCGTGCTGGAAGACGCAAAAGACGGTGTACGCTGGAAGCGGAAGTAACCGCCCACCCGCAACACTGCAAATCCGGAGACATTCCCCATGGAAGCCAACGAAGCTCACGAACTGCAGGAGCATGCCGAACACGGCTCGCACGAATCCGCGATGCGGCCCGTCGCCTTCACCATGAGCGTGCTGGCCGTGCTGGTGGCCGTCACCACCGTGCTTGGCCACCGCACCCACACTGAGGCGGTGCTGGAACAGAACAGGGCCACCGACCAGTGGAACTTTTACCAGGCCAAGAAGATCCGCTCCAACGACACCTACCTCGCCGCCGATCTTCTCAGCGTCGTCGCCGTTGCAGACAAGGCCGGCGCCGAAAAGATCGCCAAATCGTATGCCAGTCATCAGGCCAAGTGGGAAGCCGACCTGAAGGAAGAACAGCAGAAGGCCGAGGAGTTGCAGCAGAAGGTGGAGCAGGCCGAGGCCCACGCCGACCGCTACGATCTGGCCGAGGCGCTGCTGGAGATCGGCCTCGTCATCACCTCCGTCACGCTGCTCACCCGCAGCCGCATATACTGGTACCTCGGTATCGCGTTCGCCCTGGCCGGCATCGGTTCGGCCATCTCCGTGCTCTTCCTCAAGTAAGAGGAGCGGCCTGGGGTTGCGAACAACGATGCCTGTTTTCATGAGAGTTGGCGCAATTATGAATGCCCGATGGATCGCCGCCTTGTTCGCCCTCTGCAGTGCTCCGCTGCTGTCGCAGACGGCCACGCCCGCCACCGCCAGCCACACCAGCGCTCTCGGCTTCAGCTATGCGTTGCCGACCGACTGGCAGGTGGTGGAAGCCACGCCGACCCTCAACGACATGAAGCAGCGGCAGGCCGATCAGACCGCGAACCAGAACGAGAAGAAGGGCATCGGCTGCGTCGAGATTCCCATCACGGCCCGCCACGGCGATCCCGCCTCCATGGTTGTGGTCATGGCCCTGCCCTTCGACTGCTTCGGGCAGCAGATGACGGAAAAAGATCTCCCCGGCTTTGCCGAAGGCGCCTCGGAAGGGCTTCGGCGGGCGCTCGTCATCTCAGAGCCGGCCTTCGGCACATACACGCTGGGCACCCATAGCCTGTGGATCGAGCGCGCCCACGGCGCCCTCATCGGACACCCGGAAGCCCACTATACCGTTGAGGTTACCTGCAGCCTGCTGAAGAAGAGCGCGGTCTGCTGGATGACCATGGCCGCCGACGATGCCACGCTGCAGACCTTCGAGCATGGCATGGTCTCGCTGGACGGCGAAGCACCGGTCGCCCTGGTTCCGGCCACCGCCTTCGACAAGAAACCCACCCAGTAGATCGGCACGGAAAGCTCGGCAGAATGCCCCGCCGCGGCGTCGCGGCTGCGGGCTGCCCGTGGCAGTGGCGTAGTTGTGCGTGCTATCCTCTGGCCAATGGGTCCTCCATGACAATGCATGCCACAAGCGCCAATCTGCCGGTACCAGCCTTCAGCTGCTGGTCGCGGTTCCGCGCGCTCTGCATTTGCCCGCGCCGCCATCTGTGCGTGCTGCCCACCCGCACGCGACCTAGTCTCTTCGGCGGAGACTAGTACCAACCCGCCGAAGATCCTCGCCCGCAACCGCCGGCCACCCAGACTGGCTGAAACGGACGACCCCGCACGGGGTCCGTGGCCATGCGCCAGTCACGCGCGCAAGGCCGCACAACCAGATTCGCCGAGGAGACAAGAAGATGACCCAGCAAGAACTGCACGCGCAATTTGGACCCAAGCTCGTTGGTCCCCTGCCCGGCCCCAAGGCCAGGGCTGCCGTTGAGGCCGACAACCGGCTCATCTCGCCCAGCTATACGCGCTCATACCCGCTGGTCGCCAAGCGCGGTCGCGGCATCCGCGTGGAAGACGTGGACGGAAACGAGTTCCTCGACTTCTCCGCAGGGATTGCCGTCACCTCCACCGGGCACTGTCACCCTGAGGTGGTGGCCGCCGTCCAGAAGCAGGCAGGCGAGCTGCTGCACATCTCCGGCACCGATTTCTACAACGAGCCGCTCACAGACCTGGCCGAGCGCCTCTCCGCCGTTGCCCCCATGCCGGGGCCGCATCGCTTCTTCTACGGCAACTCCGGAGCCGAGGCTATTGAGTGCGCGCTGAAGCTGGCCCGCTATCACACCGGCCGCCAGCATGTGATCGCCTTCCTCGGCGCGTTCCACGGACGCACCATGGGCGCCTTGTCGCTCACGGCCTCCAAGCCCCAGCAAAAGCGGCGCTTTTCTCCCCTGGTGCCCGGCGTAACCCACGTGCGCTATCCCTATGCCTACCGTGGATGCACCGGCGGCCCTCAGGACGAAGAGGCCTTCGCGCTGGGCTGCGCCCGATACATCGAGGAGAAGCTCTTCAAGACCATCCTCGCGCCGGAAGAGGTTGCTGCCATCTTTGTCGAGCCCATTCAGGGCGAGGGCGGCTATGTGGTTGCCCCCACCAACTTTCTGCGCGAACTGCGCGCCATCTGCGACCGCCACGGCATTCTGCTCGTCGTGGACGAGGTCCAGAGCGGCGCGGGCCGCACCGGCAAGTGGTGGGCCATCGAGCACTCCGGCGTTCAGCCGGACATCGTCTGCATGGCCAAGGGCATCGCCAGCGGCTTGCCGCTGGGCGTCTGCATGAGCCGTGCGGAGATCATGGACTGGGTGCCCGGCTCGCATGCCTCCACCTTTGGCGGCAACCCTGTCTCCATCGCCGCCGCGCTGGCCACCATCGACATTCTGGACCGCGAACTGATCGCCAATGCGGCCAACGTCGGCGGCAAAATCATGGATCGCCTGCAGGGCTGGAAGCAGACGCATCCCTCGGTCGGCGACGTGCGCGGACGCGGCCTGATGATCGGCGTCGAGCTGGTGAAGGACAAGACCACGCGCGAGCCCGCCTCGGCGCTGCGCAACCGCGTGGAGGATCTGGCCTTCGAGCGCGGCCTCATGATCCTGGGCTGCGGAGAAAACTCCCTCCGCCTGTGCCCCGCGCTGGTCATCAGCGAGCAGGAGGCCACCGTGGCCCTCGACATTCTGGAAGAGGCCCTCAGCCTGGCGGAAAAGGAGTTCGCGCTCACCGGGGAGCTGGCCGGAACCGTCGCGTAACCGGGTAGCAACGCAATCCACGCCGCATCCGCAAGCCCGCGGGTGCGGCGTTTTTCTTTGCGCCATTTGCTCCCGGCGCGCATTTCAGCGGAGAATGATCAGCGATGACGTGGATGGCGCAACTGCGAATCACGGCGCTGGAGCGGGCGATGGCCCAGCTTGATGCGCTGGCGCGGCGCCTTGGGCGCGCTGAACAATTGCCCATGCATCTCTCCGTTGGCCTGGAAGGCGAAGATGCGGCCTTCTTTCACCTGCGGCGCAACGACTACACGGTAGTGGCGCGAAGATGGTCGTGCGGCGAGCTGCCCGGCGATATCGATCTGATCGCATGGAAAGGCCCCATGCTCTGCTTTATCGAAGTCAAGACCCGTACCGCGCGCGACATCAAACCCGCAGAGGCCGCCGTGGACTCCCGCAAACGCCACACCCTGCGCAGGCTGGCTCGCCGCTATGTGCGCCAGCTTCCGGGCGAGGCCGCTCCACCGGCGCGCTTTGACGTCGTAAGCGTGTATCGGGTGCCGGGCCAACCCACCGAGATTACACACTTTGAAGCAGCATTCGGATGGGACGAGCGGCAATTGAGTCGATGAATCGGCGCACGAAGAGCACAAACCGCTAAATGGCTGTGCGGAGGTTGCCATGGATGGCGTTGTCACATTCCTGCTGACGCAGAAACCGGACGAAGCATTGGCATTCTATCGCGACATGCTGGGCCTGCGATTTGCAGGCGATGACGGGTCCGCGCTGGTGTTCGACATGGACGGCGCCATGCTGCGCATCAGCCGCGTGCCGGAGTTCTCGCCGGCGCAGCACACCGTGCTGGGATGGAAGACGCACGACATTCGTGCAGAGGTAGCGCGGTTGACGGCAAAAGGCGCACGCTTTGAGCTGTATCCCAACATGGGCCAGGACGAGCTCGGCATCTGCACCTTTCCCACCGGCGACAGGGTGGCCTGGCTGAAAGACCCGGATGGCAATCTGCTGTCCCTGTCGCAGTTTTCAAATACGGAGCGCTGAGCCGGATTAGCCCTGCGCGTCCTGGTACTCCTCGTGCCAGGCCATCTGAATGGCTTCCAGCCTGCCTTCGTTGGACTTGGCCGGATCATCGGCAAAGCCCTCCAGCTCGGTCACGTAACGATGCAGATCCGTAAAGCGCACCGTCAGCGGATCCGTATCCGGAAACTTCTCATACAGCTGGATTCCGATCTCTTCAAAGTCGGTCCACATCAGCTCGCGCGGCATCCGTTCACTCCTTACTTTTGCTCCGCCAGCGTCAGCGGCTTGCCTTCTGAGACGTAGTTGCGATTCCACTTGGGAATCTCCACCACATAATTTCCGGGACGGGTAATCACGGCCTGGCAACCCAGGCGCGAATTCAACTGCTGATCGGCAGCCATGTCCAGGCGGTCCAGTTCCTCGTCGTCCGCTTCGCTGATGCCCGCGTCTCCCTCCTTTACCCAGATATGGCAGGTGGTGCAGGCGCAGGCTCCGCCACAGGCGTGATCGAGAAAGATGCCGAAATTTTCTGCAACATCCAGAAAGGACATCGGCTTGCCATGATGGTCATACGGCATGGTGCCGAACTCGAACTCGACCGTCTTGCCTTCCGGAAGAAAGGTGACGCGCACAAGCTTATCGGGAGGAATATTCTTCGTCGTTGCTTCGCTCATAGTCTTCAAATCCTTGGCGTTCGGTCGCCGGTTCTGTCGCCTGCTTATTTGAACTCCGCCGGGGCCATGGGATGGGGAGCCGTCAACTCGTCGCCCAGTTCCTCGCCGGCAGCATCCATGGTCTTGCCGCGAATCGCCGTGGTCACCGCAGCCTCCATCATCAGCTCGGCAAAGCGCCGCGTGGACTGGTCAAGCGCCGCCGTTGCTTCGCGGATGGCGTTCAAATCGCTGCCCTGCTTCACCTGCGCCAGCCGGTCGCGCGCGGCTGCAATCGCCGCCTGCTCCTCGCCCCGCAACTGCTGCCATGCCGGATTCAGCGGAGCGCGCTCAACGGCTGCCAGAATCGTTTCAGCTTCGTTGCGTGCTTCAATCAACAACCGTGCGGCAAAGTCCTCTTCAGCGTGATCGAACGAGTCGAGAATCATGCTCTCGACCTGATCATCGGTCAGGCCATAGGTGGGCTTCACCTCAATCTGCGCAGCCTTGCCGCTGCGCTGCTCGCGCGCGGATACCTGCAGGATGCCATCCGCATCGATGAGAAACTTCACTTCAATGCGCGGCAACCCGGCACTCATCGGCGGAATGCCCTTCAGATCAAAGCGCGCCAGCGAGCGGCAGTCCGCGGCGAGTTCGCGCTCGCCCTGCACCACGTGGATGGCAACATTCGTCTGGCCGTCCACCCCGGTTGTGAAGTGCTCCGTAGCCGACGCCGGAATGGTGGAGTTGCGCGGAATGATGCGCGCCACCACCCCGCCCAGCGCTTCAATGCCCAGCGAAAGCGGCGTCACATCCAGCAGCAGCATCTGCTCCGTGGTCTTGGAGGCTCCGGCCAGAATATCCGCCTGCACCGCCGCGCCCAGGGCAACCACCTCGTCGGGATTCAGATCCGTGTGCGGCTTTTTGCCCCGCGCGCCCAGATGGAAAAGTTCATCCACAAGTTGCCGCACAGCGGGAATCCGCGTCGATCCGCCAACGAGAACAACTTCGTCAATCTGCTCCGCCGTAATGCCCGCATCCGCCAGCGCCTGCTTGCAGGGCCCTGCCGTACGCTCCAGGATCGGCTCAATCAACTGCTCAAACACGCCGCGCGGCATCTCGCGCTGGTAGCGGTCGCCGTTGGGCAGCTCAAT
>JAJYBT010000148.1 GCA_021778875.1 Acidobacteriota bacterium
GTTGATGAAAAGCACTGAGCACCGCTCCGCAATGGAACGCGTAATGGAGGGCGGCCTGGGCGGCGGCGGCATAACCGGCGTGTGGGTTCCAGCCTGGTTAAATCGTCGCCTGGTGCGCTGTCCCTCGTGCGCCGGGATGATGGACGGCGAGAAAGCGCAAGGGAAGTGCGCTTGCGGCGCGGCTCTCCCAGACTTGCCTGCCTACTGGTGACGATCAGCTCCGCTGCAGCGAGCGTCGGCGCAGTATCAAGCTGCCGCCGAATGCAGGCGGAGCCTCCGATCCGGCAAAGGGTACCAGAGAGTAATTGCCGGTTAGCCGACAATCCACGCAGAGCCAGCCGGACCCGCAAAAAATCGCAAAAGCTCAGCTCGGCAAATTCGTGGTGCCGCTAATGAGCGAAACGTCAGAGTCGGAGTGGCTCAGGCGCTTCTCAATCCGATTTAACAGCCGTATGACGCTTCCAAGGGCAAACCATAGCAGCGTAGCGATAAGGGAACTCAAGACCATGAGCCAGACACCAGCGTCACTCGCGTTGGTAACCCCCGCCATTACAACGGCAACCACTGGACAGAGGCACCCGACTACGCGTAGCACGATCACGATAGCCGGCAAGGAAGTTTCTGGTTCCGTGCTCATGGGACTCGCTCCTCTTCTCAGAATGGACTCCCGAAACTCTCAAATCGCTGAACTGCCGCCGGTTCCTTCGGCACCATGCCGGTGATAGTAGTCACAGTGTGGTCGTAAGTAGCAGCTTTCGCAACTTGGATTCGTGGGTCGGCAATAGGATTTCCCGACGCTCCACAGGGGCAGATCGAGGCTCCACGGGTCGGCGTTCAGAGTTCGGGCCAGTTGAATGGCCTTGGCAGCTTCGGAAGCCTTGATTTCTTCACCATAGACAACGCGACCGAGTACACGCCGGATGTGAAGGTCGGCCTTTACGTCGCCTGAGTCGCCCTTGATCTGATCGCAGTCGCGCAACGCGCCAATGATCATGCGGGAAATTTGATCGCCTGAACCTAGCGCCCAAAGATGAATGAGTGCCTCGAAAGGGGATTTGTCAGCCCAGATTCTCCGAGCGTCGCCATCGTACCGAGCGCAGATGTCGTTTGCTATTGCCCACAGGCGCCTGTAGCCTCTGTGAAACCGGTGCGGCCGACCGAATTCCTCGTATCTCGAATCCCATTGATCTTTTGAGAAGGAGCTGATCGTCGTCCAGATGTCGTCCGGATCGCCGAGCTTCCTGGCAAGTTCCTCGCCTTTCCGCCACGCTACGTCGGCATCCCATTGCCAATCAAGAAGACAACACAGCAGGAATCTATTCGCGACTCCCTTTGGACACGCCGCTCCCTTGAGGTGTGAAATATCGCCCCAGTCGGCCTTACTGCCCCCATTCTCCAAAAGGAGGGCAGCAATTCTGTCGAGATCGTTCCCCATGCGAGTGCCCCTCCCCAGCTTCGGCGAACTGAGCGATCAGGAAATCGGAAACGTCGGAAACGGAGGAATTATAGGCCCTTTTTTCCCCGCCAACAAGCCACCGTTGGAACCCAAGTGCGCGATGCGGCCGACCGCCAATCCGGAAGTTACGATTCGGAATGGATGCAAAGCCAGGCTTCACTCCGGTGCAGAAGTGCTCTCCCGGGCATTGCGGAGTGGGACCGGGTCAGACGATCCAGCCGCCGCCCACCACTTCGTCGCCGTCGTAGAAGACGGCTGATTGGCCGGGCGTGACGGCACGCTGCGGCTCGTCGAAGGTGGCCACGGCCTCGCCGTCGGCTCCCGGCTCTAGCGTGGCCCAGGCCGGCTCGTGCCGGTGGCGAATCTTGATCTTCACGCGCATCGGCGCAGTCAGCGCGGCAATGCTGATCCAGTTCAGATCGCGGGCGCGCAGCGTGCGGGTGGCCAGCTCGGCGTCCGCGCCCACCGTCACGCGATGGCTGGCCGGGTCAATCTGCAGCACGTACAGCGGCGACGGCGAAGCGACGCCCAGCCCCTTGCGCTGGCCCACAGTGAAATTCGAAATGCCCTCGTGCCGCCCCAGCACCTCGCCCGAGGAGGCGACAAGCTCACCCGCCGTCTCCGGCATCCGCTCGCCCTGCTCTTCCAAATACGCCGTGAGGAACTGCTTGTAGTCGCCGCCGGGAATGAAGCAGATCTCCTGCGAATCGGGCTTTTCGGCCAGCGCCAGCCCCTGCTGCCGCGCCTGCGCGCGCACCTCGGGCTTGGTCAGCCGGCCCAGCGGGAAGAGCGTGTGCGCCAACTGCTCCTGCGTGAGGCCGAAGAGGAAGTACGTCTGATCCTTGGCGAGATCCGCAGGGCGCTTCAGGATCCACCGCCCGCGCCGCTCGTCATACTCGTTCACCGCGTAGTGGCCTGTGGCGATGCGGCTTGCGCCGATGCTGCGCGCGGTCTTCAAAAGCTGGTCAAACTTCAGGTGGTTGTTGCAGAGCGAGCAGGGAATCGGCGTGCGCCCCGCCAGGTACTCGCGCACAAAGGGCCGGACAACATCCTGCTCAAAGCGCTCTTCCTGCTTCACAACGTAGTAGGGAATCCCCAGATGCTCCGCCACGCGCCGCGCGTCATACACATCGTCCAGCGAGCAGCAGCGCCCGGCCTTCGGCGCCTCGGGAATGCCGTGCCGCCCGGCCAGCCGCGTCTGATCCCAGAGCTGCAGGGTCAGCCCCACCACCTGGCCGCCGCTCTGCGCGAGCATCGCAGCAACCGTCGAGGAGTCCACCCCTCCGGACATGGCTACGGCAATCGTGTTCTGCTCAGGCATCGTGCTCTTCTTTTAGATGAATCCCGTATCGAAACTGCTGAAAATTCCGGTTAGCCCAGCGTTCCCGCCGCCACGGGCGAAATGGCCCGCAATCGCTCCACGGCCTCCGTCACAACCCGCAGCACGCGGTCCACATCGGCATCGGTAGCGGTCTTCAGCAGGCTGAAGCGCAGGCTGGCGCGCGCCCGGTTCTTGTTGAGCCCCATGGCCAGCAGCACGTGGCTCGGCTCCGTGGCGCCGGAGTGGCACGCCGACCCGCCTGAAACCGCCACGCCCTTCAGGTCCAGCGCGATGACCAACGCCTCGCCCTCAAGCTGGTCAAACCAGATGTTCGTCGTGTTGGCCGCGCGCGCAACCGGCTTGCCGTCCTCGCCTGCGCCATTCAGCCCCGTGCCCGGCATCTTCAGAATCTCCGCTTCCAGCCGGTCGCGCAGCCGCGCTACGCGATCCAATGTGCCGTCTTCCAGGCTCTCCATGGCCAGCTGGGCGGCCTTGGCCAGCCCCACAATGCCGGCCACATTCTCCGTGCCCGCGCGACGGCGGCGCTCATGGCTTCCGCCCACCAGCAGGCTTTCCACCGGCGTCCCGCGGCGCACAAACATCGCTCCCACGCCCTTGGGCGCGTGCATCTTGTGTCCGCTGATGCTCAGTAGATGGCAGCCAATCCGCCGGACATCCAGCGGAATCTTGCCCGCGCCCTGCACGGCGTCAATATGGAAGTACGCGCCCGCCTCGGCGGCAATTCTGCCAATGGCCTCAACCGGTTGCAAGACTCCCGTCTCGTTGTTGGCCAGCATCACGCTGATCAGCCGGGTCTCTGGCCGCAGCGCGCGGCGAATCTCTTCCGGGTCCATCAGCCCGCTCACCAGCGGAGCCACATACGTCACCTCAACGCCCCGCGCAGCCAGCCGCTGGGCCGCCTGCAGCACCGCCGAGTGCTCAATCGCCGTGGTAATCAGGTGGTCGCCGGGACGCAGCAGCCCAAACAGAGCCGTGTTGTCCCCCTCCGTGCCACCGGAGTTGAACACCACCTCTGCGTCGTGGCAGTGGAAGAACTCCGCCATCGTCTCCCGTGCGCGATCAATCGCGGTCCTTGCCCGCTGGCCTTCCATGTGGATCGAGGAGGCGTTTCCAAAGTGTTCAATCCAATAGGGATGCATCGCCTGCACCACCTCGGGCAGCAGAGGCGTGGTGGCATTGCCATCCATGTAGACGCGAACCGGCTGCCAGGACCCATGCGCCATATCGATAACTCCCCATCTTCGAGGGTACCACGACCCCTGATTGCGAAGCCCCGGCCGCCTGACCGCCGATGTTGGCAAGTGCTTGCAGGTTGCCTGACCGGATCCATCTCGCGGCATCATCGGGCCTGATACTTTGGTGTCAACGTATTTTTACCGCAATCCGTGGGCAGGCTGGTATATTGAGGACGCAGGAGCTACCCCGCTCCGGTTCGGCACATATCGCTCAATGGATGGAAGCGCTTGCTTTCATTCGCATCTTCAACTCGCCCGCGAAATGGCGCGCCGCAGTCGGCCAGCCACGAGCGGGAAGACTTTGATCTAAGTGAGGATGGCGAAGCCTTGCAAAAAATCGAACGCGCAATTTTCCCCGATGCGTCCACTTCTTTGCCGCCAGGCTCGTCTAAAGCCTCCACTTCGACCCGCTGGTACGCGGTATACACTACCAGCCGGCATGAGAAGCGGGTGGCTCTGCACTTCAGCCAGCGAGCGATTGAGCATTACCTTCCGCTCTATCGCGCCGAGCGCAAGTGGCGCAACGGGTTGCGGGTCACGCTCGATCTTCCGCTCTTTCCCTGTTACATCTTTGCGCGCATTCCCCTGTCGGAGCGCGTGCGCGTGCTCAGTGTGCCTGGCGCGCTGGCGGTTGTTGGCAGTGCGGGGCGCGACCCTGTGCCGCTGCCGGATACCGACATTGATGCGCTGCGCCGGGGGCTCGAGGAGCAGTTGATTGAACCGCATCCTCGCCTGATCGCCGGCCAGCAGGTCCGCATCCTCTCCGGCACGTTTGCCGGCATGGAGGGCGTCGTGCTCAGAAGAAAAGGCGCCTGCCGCGTGGTCATCACGCTCAGGCAGATCATGCAGAGCATCGCGGTGGAAGTGGACGAATCGAACCTGGAGCTGCTGGAAGACCGCAGCGTGGTCAGCCGCATGTCCGGCCTGGGCGCGGACATCTGCCTGCAGAGCGCCTGACGGCAACACGGCATTTTCTCTTCAGCCGCTTAGGCTCCCTGCACGATCCATGCGGAGCGCCGCCTCAGGACTCTGTTTCCAGGAATCATGAATAATCGCCGTTCCACGCCGCTTGCCTTGCGCAACCGCTGCGGCGCGCGCCGGCCAGGTCAAATCCCGAGCGCAACAAAAAACCTAAACCCCTGACGCCCTGGGGCAATCGGCAGGAAAAATCTATGGCTGAAACTCCTGGAATAGCACGAAGCAGCACGGAAGAACGCATCCTGAAAACGGCTGCGGCCCTCTTTGCAAAGTTTGGATACAACGGCGTCAGCACCCGCGAAATAGCGGCGGCTGCTGCCGTCAACGAGGTCACAATCTACCGCCACTATCCGCGCAAGCGCGATCTCTATCTCGCCGTGCTGAGCGCCGAGCTCAAGCGCGTGCATCTCAGAGGAGAATTGCTCACGCGCCTGGCGGAAGCCGAGAGCGCGCGCGGCGCGGTGGCTTGCGCCTTCGAGCTGATCTCCACCACGCTGCTCCAGCAGCCTCAACTGCTGCGGCTGTTAAGCTTCAGCGCGCTTGAGCTGAGCTCAGAGCTCGACCCCCTGCTGCGCCGCCACCTCGGCGAGCAGGTTGAGGTGATCGCCCGCTATCTTGAGCCGTGGGTCGAGCGTGGAGAGGTGCGCAGCGCCAGCGCCAAGACGCTGGTTCTTACACTGATTGCCATTGTCCTGGGGCGTGGCCCTCTTGGCCGCCTCTTTGCCGGCAGCGATGCAAGCCTCAATGACCTGTTTGAAGCCTATTCCGAGCTGAGTCTTGCCTGAATCGCGCGCCGCCTGCCGGGTGGCAGCCAGAACAATTACTGCGCAGCTCTCCACGCGCGCGGTAATAACCATAAAGAGGATTCGATGACACAACCCATCACCATTGCCGTAGTCGGCTCTGGATATGTCGGACTTGTTGCAGCCGCGTGCTTTGCCGAGATTGGCCACCACGTTATCTGCGTGGACAACGACGAAG
Source organism: Acidobacteriota bacterium (assembly GCA_021778875.1). Next base: position 5,993 of record JAJYBT010000148.1, read on the forward strand.
CCAAGGTGCGCATCCTGCACGAGGGCGGTGTTCCAATTCACGAGGAGCACCTGCCGGAGCTGCTGAGCCGCCACCGCGCCGGCAGGCTGGAGTTCACCACCGACCTGCATGCCGCAACGCGCGCCGCTCAGGCCATCTTCATTGCCGTGGGAACGCCGCAGGGCAGCTCGGGAAGCGCCGACCTCTCCTATGTGGATGCGGTCGCCAGCGAGATTGCGCGCTCCATCGACTCGTACAAGGTCATCGTTGAAAAGAGTACCGTGCCGGTTTACACCAATGAGTGGATTCGCCGCGTGATCGAGCGCAACGGCGTGTCGCGGGACATGTTCGATATCGCATCGAACCCTGAGTTTTTGCGCGAAGGCACCGCCGTGGTGGACTTTCTGCATCCCGATCGCATCGTGATTGGCGCGGCCACTGAGCGCGCCTCCGACCTGCTCGCGCGGATCTATCGGCCGCTCACCGCAGGGCACTACTATCGCGCAGCGGAAGCGATACCCGGGCCGCGCGGCGAAGACACCCCGCCGCCCATTCTGCTCACCTCAACCAAAGCGGCCGAGATCATCAAACACGCATCCAACGCTTTTCTCGCCACAAAGATTTCGTTCATCAACGCGGTGGCCAACATCTGCGAGGCCGCCGGCGCGGAT
>JAJYBT010000149.1 GCA_021778875.1 Acidobacteriota bacterium
TGATCTAACCTACTGCGCCGCCAGCACCGCATCGGCAATGCGCGCCGCCTCCACCGCCGGGCGCACGCTGTGTACCCGCACAATCGAAGCTCCGTGCAGAATGGCCGCCACCAGCGCCGCGCCGCTGGCCGCTTCGCGCGCGTCCGCGGGCGCATCCTGCCCGCCGTGCAGCGGAGCCAGCGTCCTGCCCAGAAACGACTTACGCGAGAGTCCGGCCAGCAGAGGACGGCCAAGCTCCAGCAGCTCCGCCTGCTGCGCCAGCAGGGCATAGTTCTCGTCGAAGCGCTTGCCGAATCCATAACCGGGGTCCAGCACAATGGCCTCCGCGCCAACCCCTGCGGCGGCTGCGGTACTCAGGCTGGCTGAGAGCCCCGCCCGCACCTCGGCAAGCAGCTCATCCGGCTCAAGCTGCGGCTGCGCGCGCCATTCTTCGGGCCGCCCGCGCGTGTGCATCAGCACCACCCCGCAGCCAAATTCTGCGCAGACCGGAGCTAATCCGGAATCCCAGAGAAAGCCGCTTACGTCGTTGACGATCTCCGCGCCTGCCGCCAGAGCCGCACGCGCCGTGGCCGCCTTATACGTGTCCACGGAAACAATCGCATCCGGCCGCGCAGCCAGAATCCGTTGCAGCACTGGCAACAGCCGCGCCTGTTCTTCCTCGGCGCTCACTGCCGGAGCCGTTTCCGTCCCAACCGCGCCGCCCGCCGGCGAGCCGGGCCGCGTGCTCTCCGCGCCCAGGTCCAGCAGGTCAGCTCCTTCGTCCAGCAGTTTGAGGGCGTGCGTCACGGCATCTTCAGGGCCAATAAAACGACCGCCATCGCTGAAGGAGTCCGGCGTGATGTTCACCACGCCCATCACCAGCGTGCGCCGCCCCAGTTCCAGCGCGCGCGTGCGCAGCCGCCAGGTGCCGGGTGTGCGAGTCAATGGGTTCATTCCTGATTCCAGCGTTTGTTCCAGCGCTCCGGGGGCGAGGCCCTACTCGATTCTAAGAGTATGCCACCGGCTTTTGCCTCCTGCTAAACTCCGGGCATGACGAATCGGAGCATGACAAGTCTGCGAAAAATCCCCGTCATTCTTCTGGCCGGCTTTCTGGCTTCGTCCGCCGGCCTGATGGCCCAGACGCGGACACCGCGGCTCGCGGCGCGCAAGCCGGTGAGCGCGGCCCCGGCAAAAGGCCCGCTAGCCAACCGCATCGACGCCATCCTCTCCGCGCCCGCGCTGAGCCACGCGGAGTTTGGCATCAGCGTCATGACCCTGGACGGCAAGGTGCTTTACGGTCTCAACGAAGGCCGCCTGTTTACCCCGGCGTCAAACGCCAAGCTAGCCACCACTGCCGCCGCCTATGCGCTGCTGCCTGTGGAAACGCTCACATGGACCACGGACGTGGTGGCCGGCGGCGACGTGGACGCGGCCGGCGTGCTGCACGGCGACCTGATCCTGCTCGGCGTGGGCGACCCCACGATGAGCGCGCGCCCGTATCCCTACGTTGAACCCCCAGCAACCCCGCCCGCCGCGCCCGTGGAGGCCCAACCCAAGCCGAACGCGATGGCGGTGCTGGACCTGCTGGCGCTAAAGGTGCTGCAGGAGGGCGTCCGCACAGTGGACGGCAATGTGGTGGGCGACGACAGCTACTATCTCCACGAGCCCTACGGCACTAGCTGGGCATGGGACGACCTGCAATGGAGCTACGGCGCGCCGGTCTCCGCGCTCACCTTCAACGACAACACCATCGGTCTGAGCGTGCTGCCCGACTCGTCTGCGCCAGAGGGGGTGGCCGCCGTCTGGGAGCCCAATCTCGACTACTTCACGCTGGACAACACTATGACCATCACTCCCCGGGGTGAAACTGCGCATCCCGGCCTGCAGCGCATGCCGGGCAGTCTGCTGGTGCGCGTCTGGGGCACCGCGCCTGCCGACGGCTTCCACGCCAGCCTCGCCGTCGAGGACCCCGCGGAGTTTACCGCGGCGGCCTTTCAGCGGGCTCTGCTCGAGCGCGGCATCACGGTCACAGGCTCCGCCACCTCCGCGCATCGGCTGCCGGACGGCACCGGGGACTTCGCTGCCGAGCGCTCCGCGCCGATCAGGCTCCAACCGCTGGACTTCTCCACCATCGAGGTCCCGCTCAACGGCCGCCGCGTGCTGGCCCGGCACGTCTCCGTGCCCGTGGCGCAGGACATCAAGGTCACCAACAAGGTCAGCCAGAACCTCCATGCCGAGCTGCTTCTGCGCCTGCTGGGCAAGTTCTTCGGCCAGGACGGCAGCCTGGCCCAGGGTACGCGGGTCGTGCGGCAGTTCATGGTGGACTCAGGCGTGAGCGACGGCGACTTCTTTTTCTACGACGGCTCGGGCATGAGCATGGACGACCGCATCGCGCCGCGCGCTTATTCTCAACTTCTGGCTTTCGCTTCGCGGCAGGCGTGGGGTGCGGCCTGGCGCGACACCTTCCCCGTGGCAGGCGTGGACGGAACACTGGTCCGGCAATTCAAGAATTCGCCGCTCAAGGGCCGCCTTTGGGCCAAGACCGGCACGCTCGACGAGACCAACGCGCTCTCCGGCTACCTGACCGCCTCCAGCGGAAAGACCCTGGCCTTCTCCATCCTCGTCAATGGCCACCGCCCCGGCAGCGAGGCGGAGAGTCAGGCCATCGACCGCATCTGCGAAGCCATCGCCGCATCGGAGTAGCAGCAGATGCTTGCAGGACTGACGCGCGCAACGTTGGAACCCCGCGCCGCAACCGCGCGTACCCTCATTGTTCGACTGCATTGCTTGCCAGGGCCGCGCCCGGCAAGGGAGATCCTGTGACATCTGAATCGCCTGCATCAACCTCTTCGCCATCCTCGCGATGGCTCAACGCCGGCCTTGCGCCGGTGGCCGCTCTCGCGCTGGTGCGCGTGGCGCTTTATCTCGTGGCCGCTCCGAACTACGGCTACTTCCGCGATGAGATGTACTACCTCGCGTGCGGCGAGCATCCGGCCTGGGGATACATGGATCAGCCGCCGCTGATTGCCTGGCTCGCGTGGCTGCTGCAGCACACCATCGGGGTCTCGCTCTACGCGCTGCGTCTGCTGCCCATGCTGGCAGACGTGGCCGCCATCTTTCTCACAGCCCTGCTGGCCCGCAAGCTGGGCGGCGGACGCTGGGCCATGTTTCTGGCGGCGCTGGCCGTGCTGGTGGCTCCCATCAACCTCGGGCTGACCCATCTGTTCACCATGAACGCCTTTGACCCGCTGCTTTGGACGCTGATCGCGTGGTGCCTCGCGGATCTGGCGCAGACCGGCAACGAGAAAATCTGGCTGCGCATCGGCGTGCTGGTCGGCGTCACGCTGCTCAACAAATACGGCGTGCTCTTTCTGGTGCCGGGCCTGCTTGCAGGCGTGCTCGTGTCGCCGCTGCGCCGGAGCCTGGCGAGGCCGTGGTTCTGGGCCGGCGTCGGCCTGGCCACGATGATTGCCCTGCCCAATTTTCTGTGGCAGTTGCACTGGAATTTTCCGTTTATCCAGCTTGTTCATTCGGTGCGCGAGCATGGCCGCGACGTGATGCTGGCCCCGCTGCCCTATCTGGGCCAGCAGGCGCAGATGATCGGGTTTATCCCCGCGCTGCTGGTGATTCTGGGAGCATGGTTCTTCATCTCACAGCAGGGCAGGCGGTACGCGGCGCTGGGCCTGGGCTTTGCCAGCGTGCTGGGCCTCATGCTCGTTCTCAAGGGCAAGTTCTATTACGTCGCTCCGGCCTATCCGGTGATGTTTGCCGCCGGCGCGGTTCTTTTTGAGCGCTGGACACACGGGCGCGGCCTGCGCTGGACGCGGCCCGCCTACGCCGCCGTCATGTTCGCTGCGGGAGCGGTGATTGCGCCGACAATCATTCCGGTGCTCTCCATTCCGGACTACATCGCCTACACGCAGAGGCTTGGAATTCAGCAGCCGAAATTTGAAAATCAGCCGCAGAGCAGCCTGCCCCAGATCTACGCAGACATGACGGGCTGGGAGCAGCGCGTCAAGCTCGTCGCAGACTACTACCACTCGCTGCCGCCCGACGTGCAGAAGGTCACCGCAATCGGGGCGCCCAACTACGGCGAGGCGGGAGCCGTGGACCTGTACGGGCCGAAGTACGGATTGCCGAGGGCCATCAGCGACGCCAACAACTACTGGATCTGGGGTCCGCGCCAGTACACCGGAGAGAGCATCATCCTCATGGACGAGGACTCGCCCGGAAAATACGCTCGCAGTTGCAAGTCCCTCACGCTGGTTGCCCGCCCCAGCGATCCCTATGCGCGTCCGGACGAGGATTATCCCATCTACCACTGCGTGGGACTGAGCATCAATCTTCAGGATTTGTGGCCGCGCCTGAAGCCATGGAAGTAACGCTGACAGCGCCATGAAGCCGGTCTGGCTGCTGCGCGGTGTCTCTGGGCTAAGGAACTATTGACCGTATGTGAGCCATCCGCCGGGATAGAGTGAATGGCACGGGTCATGGAACGCTACTATCCGGCCGGTCTGTCGGGATTTCAGATATGATGCTCCACGAACACTTCCGGAGGTTTCATGAGACGGATTGCGCCGCTCACCCTTGCGCTAGTCGGTGCTGTCAGTGTTGGCTCCTGCCTGGGGCAGGCAAGGAAGACAGTAACCACATCTGCGGATATTCCTCGCTTCAGTTATCCGATGAGCCAGCCCGCCAGCGTGCTGCTGGTCTCCAGCGACGCCGATTTCGCGGCTTTTACGGCCAGAGTCGAAGCGGATGTCAACTCTGTGCTCACGGGCTACTCCATCTCGGACAAGAAGGCCGTAAGGGAGCTGCTGGGAGCGCGTCTTGACGTGCAGTTATTGAATGGCGACAGCAAAGGCGCGCTCGCGACCCTGGATCAGATTCGCGACCTGCAGGACAAGCAATCGGCGCGGCTCACCACTGGCCTGCTCACACGCGCGGCCGTGCTGGCAAATGAGGAGACAGGCTCATCCGGGGGCACGGCGTTCGACCAGGCGTTTCAAAAGCATTTTGCGTCGGCGGTCAACGCGCTGCCCTGGGCAGTTGTTCGGGACACATTGAAGGAGTTGAAGGGCAGCTTCGAACTCGTTTCATCCGACCTGCTGGTAGGCGATGCCAAGGAGGGTCTCGATCCGCAGGTGGCGAAGACCGGCGGCCTCGATCTGCCGAGCGCTGAGGAGCTAATCCATCTGCGCGAGGGAGTAAAAGTTTTTATCCCGCTTGAACACAGCGCCCTTGCCGTACTGTCACCTTACATCGCCGCGCACGACGTGATGAAGCCGGACATCTGGGCAGCCCGCGACGTAACTCTGACGCCTGCCAACAAGCTCACGCCAGTACGTATCGCCATCTGCGACTCCGGCGTGGATACTTCGTTGTACCCCGGTCAGCTTTTTGAAGATCCGCATCCCGGCGCGCACAGCCCGCATGGCCTCGCGTTTGACACACACGGCAACCTGTACAAGGGCGATCTGCAGCCGCTGACAGACGCACAGAAAGCCGCGTACCCGACGATGGTGAAACAGTTGCAGGGGATTTCCGACCTGGAGAACGATATCGCCTCGCAGGCTGCCGCGGATTTCCGTAAAAAAATCGCCAGCATGTCGCCCGATCAACTGGCGCAGTTTATCAAGCAGCTTGTGTTTACCGTTCAATATGTGCATGGAACGCATGTGGCGGGCATTGCCGTGCATGGGAACCCCGCGGCAAGGCTTGTGGTTGTGCAATTCAATGACGGATTGCCCGACCTGCCCTTTACGCCCACAGTTGCGTGGGCCGAGAAATTCAAGGCGGACTTCCGTCTGGTGGGGGAATACTTCCGCGCGAATCATGTGCGCGTCGTCAACATGAGCTGGGCTGACAGTCTGGGCGAAATCGAGCAGTGGCTCAACAAGACCAGCACCGAGAAAGATGCCAACGTGCGCAAAAAGCTTGCGGAAAGCATTTATGCCGCGTGGCGCGAGGCTGTGCAGGGCGCGATTGAGGCTGCTCCCGACACGCTCTGGGTATGCGCCGCTGGTAACTCCGACAGTAACGCCAGTTTTCTGGGCGATGTACCCGCATCTCTGGATCTGCCCAATCTGATTACCGTCGGCGCCGTCGATCAGGCCGGCGACGAAACCAGCTTTACCAGTTATGGCAAAACAGTTGCACTGTTCGCAGACGGATACCAGGTGGAGAGCTACCTGCCCGGAGGCACGCGGGAAAAGGAGTCCGGCACGTCGATGGCATCGCCGAATGTCGCCAACCTCGCCGCCAAGCTAATCGCCTTGAACCCGCAACTGTCACCGCAGGAGACGATTGCGTTGATGAAGGAAGGGGCTACAAAGAGCACTGACGGTCGGCTGCTCCTGATAGACCCCAAAGCGACGATGGCGTTGCTCAAGCGGCCGTAGTCTTCGCATCCCCGGCGTGACTGGCGATTGACCTGCATGGCCGCTGTTGGACGGCGCATGCCTGTATGATTGGAGAGACGATGCGTTTTTCTGCTCGCTTTCTTCCTGTCTGCGCCGGTTTCATCGGCGTGACAGCCGCTTTAGCCGGCTGCCGCCACCTGCCGCCGTCCAAGCCGTCCTCGCAATGGACCCAGCAAGAAGCGCGGGGCGCGGAGGTCGTGCAGCAG